>CBDUVV010000001.1:0-23789 GCA_965370755.1 uncultured archaeon
AGTGGCTTCTCCCTCTCGGTCGAGAGTGGAGAGATAAAGAGGGGTGAGATCGTGGGCATTTTGGGACCTAATGCCACCGGCAAGACAACCTTCGTAGAGGTCCTCTCCGGCGAATTAAAGCCGGACGACGGGGAAATCTCGATACCAGAAGGAGTCGAGGTCTCCTATAAGCCCCAGTATCTAAAACCAAAGGCCGCCATGAGCGTGGCCGATTCCCTATCTGACGCGGGCTTGGACGTTACTTCTCAGTTCTTCAAATCAGAAATAGAAAAGCCTTTGAACCTCGTGCCCCTCTACACCCGAGATATTCAGGAGCTGAGCGGGGGGGAGTTGCAGCGCGTTGCAATATCCCTTTGCCTCGGTCGTGAGGCGAGCGTATACCTCCTGGATGAGCCCTCCGCTTACCTGGACATCGAAGAGAGGATGAGACTAGCGAAGACCATAAGACGACTCATAGAGAAACTTGGCGCCGTTGGCATGGTCGTGGATCACGACATCCTCTTCACCGACTATATATCCGACAGGATCATGGTGTTCCATGGAGAACCGGGCATAACGGGTAAAGCCAAGAGGCCCATGAGCATGCGTGATGGCATGAACTTCTTCTTGAAGGGCCTGGGGGTGACCTTCAGGCGGGAGCCGGACACAGGGAGGCCGAGGGCGAACAAGCTCGATAGCCGGCTCGACCGAGAGCAGAAGGCCAAGGGCGAGTTCTACTACGAACTGCCAAAGTGAGCGATGAATTTATAAAACCATAGAAACCTAGGGGTGCGCATGCGGACCACAATAGCTCTTGTCACGCTAATACTCTTGACAGGCTGTTTGGTGAGCGATATTGACACCAAAAAAACTGATGATCTTAAAATAGAGACGCCCACACCAACAGAGATTTTACAAAGTAAATTAGAGACTCAGACTCCTGTGCCAACCGAGGTGTTAGAAGGAGGTGAAGAGAAAATGACAGGTAATCCAATCGCAGTATTATCTACGAACAAGGGTGAGTTCAAATTCGAGTTATTCGCTGAAAGGGCTCCCATCACCGTTGCGAACTTCATAGGGCTCGCAGAATCCGGTTTCTACGATGGCCTCACGTTTCACAGGTACGAGCCCGGCTTTGTAATTCAAGGAGGCGATCCTAAGGGAGACGGTACAGGCGGCTCCGAGAAGACCATACAGCTTGAGATACATCCAGAGCTCAAGCATGTGGAAGGAGCACTTGGCATGGCGCGCTCCGCAGACCCTAATAGCGCCTCCAGCCAGTTCTATGTCACCATCGCACCTTCGCACTTTTTGGACGGGCAATATGCCGTCTTCGGGAAAGTAACCGAAGGCATGGACGTGGCCATGTCTCTTCGAGCGGGGGATGTGATGAAAAAGGTCACAATCGAGCGATAGGACGACTCTTTTTACCTGGGTGCCTCTGGTTCAGTAAAGTCAACTCAAAAATGCGTCAATGTAGCTCTTCTCTGATATCTCGCCTGCAATATCCTTGCGCATGAGTTCTTTAATCTCCCCAAGCTTTTTAGTCCTCCCCATCACGTGCATCAGCTTGACATATGCCACCTCGGGGAGCATGTCCCCACCTGAAATGACGCCCATGGAGAGGAGTTTCCTGCCAGTGGAGTAGACGTTCATATCAACACGCCCATAAAGGGTCTGGCTGGTCATCACTACGGGCTTGCCGGCTTTGATCCCATTTTCTATCTTCGGGAAGAGGTATTCGGGGACATGGCCCAATCCCGTTCCCTCCAGAACCAATCCCTTGTTGTCACCGATTATCGTGGAAAGTGTTTCAGCACTCATGCCGGGATGGATCTTGACCAGAGCTACCTTTTCCTCTAGATTCTCATCGATTTCAACCTGCCCGTCTTTTGCTTTTTTATAATCGCCGTGGAACTCCACTTTATCATCTACGATTTCTCCTAGGGGCTTAGCGTTTATGCTTCTGAATGCATCCCTCCTAGAGGAGTGCATCTTCCTGACGCGAGTTCCCCTATGGATGAAGCATCGTCCATCGCCGGAGGACGCATGCATGACAACGGCAACTTCAGCCACATCCGTGCACGCTACACGAGTGGCCGAAATCAGGTTCTCCGCAGCATCCGAGGAGGGCCTATCCGAACTCCGTTGGGAGCCTACTAATACAACCGGCTTAGTTAGATTCTTCAACATGAAACTCAGGGCCGCTGAAGTATATTCGAGGGTGTCTGTGCCGTGGGCCACCACAACGCCATCCGCGCCCTTGTTGATCTCATCTTCCACTTCCCTCGCTATCTCCTTCCAGTGTTTTGGGGTCATATTCTCGCTTAGAATGTTGAAAAGCAACTTGGTCTTGATCTCTGCAACCTCTTTGAGCTCAGGGAGAGCGTTGAACAATTCCTCGGTTGTGAAAGCTGGGTGTACAGCCCCTGTTTTGTAGTCAATCTTAGAGGCTATCGTACCACCAGTGCCCAGTATGCTGACTTTCTTCATCCACCAGCCCTCTTGATTCGTGCTCCACTTACATTGATTCCGATGTTGTACCCATTGTCCAACTTTATGACCACGTGCTCATCGTCGCCCAATTCCGTTCTCGGCATGAGAACGCCCTCAAATTTCCTCCCACTCTTTTCGACTATTACTCTCTCGCCCTCCGATATGTCTTTTAGGACCTTCTTTGCACTCCCTCTGTACACCGCTCTCAATCCCCATTCGCTAGGTCATCTTATCAACTGTTGAAAGGAGGAGTTTATTAGCGCTTTCTATCTTTTTGACCCTGTTGTTCAGGTCCCCGCGCCTCCTCACCAGCTCACGCTTCCTGGAGGCTATCATCCTCTTAACCTCCTTCGGAGCGGGGCCGCCTAATACGCTCCGGGACTCTACGGCGACCTCTGGCGAAAGCGCGGTCTTTATAGAGTCCTCTCTTAAGTTTAGAGGCTTACCTATAACGCTCGTGGCCACATCGTCGATCATCTTCGAATCAACGGCCTCCAAGGTGACCTTATTCTCTATTGCTCTAGACACTACCGCGCCGACTATCTGATGGGCCTTCCTAAACGGGACCTTCTTCTCCTTCACAATCATGTCAGCGAGATCTGTGGCGGTTATAAAATCCTCCATGCATGTCTCCATCATCCGCTTCTTGTCAATCTCCAGTTCATTAACAGCATTCCCAAGGACTGCCAACGAAAATTTAGCTATTTTGATGGAATCAATGGCTAGGGGATTGAGCTCCTGGAGATCCCTATTGTAGCTCATTGGTAGTGCCTTCATTATAGCAAGAGAAGAAACAAGATTGCCGAAGACTCGCCCAGTTCGAGCCCTAATCAACTCCATTGCATCCGGGTTTTTCTTCTGGGGCATTATGCTCGATGTGGATGCCATATCTTCGCTGAGCTCTGCAAAGCCGAATTCGCTGCTGGTCCACATTATGATCTCTTCGGCGATTCTGGAGATATCAGCTAGCAATATGGAAAGACACGCCTGGAGTTCCAATATGAAGTCCCTTGTGGCGACGGCGTCCATGGAATTTTCAATTATGCCATCAAACCCAAGGAGTTGCTTGGTCCTTTTCCTATCCAGCGGGAAGCTGGTTGTGGCCAGAGCACACGCACCGAGGGGGTTTAGATTTATCCTAGTGTAGACGCCCTCAAGTCGACTCAAATCACGTATAATCGCATCGGCATGAGCGACGAGATGGTGCCCCAGGGTCGTGGGCTGTCCTTTCTGGAGATGTGTGTACCCAGGCATCAACGTGTTTACGTTGTAAGCCGCCTTTTCCAGCAAGATGGAGATACATTCCATGACAAGCGAGGAAAGATTGTTCACCTCCACCCTAAGCCATATTCGCAAATCACAGGCTATCTGGTCGTTTCGGGAACGGGCGGTATGCATTTTGCCCGCGGTATCACCGATTTTCTCAGTAAGCATTTCTTCTATAGCGACATGAACGTCCTCTTCGCCTTCGATCTTGATGACGTCTATCGAGTCATAAATTTCCTTCAGGCCTTTCAATATCTTTCCAGCTTCATCGCGCCCTATTATCTCTCTCTCAGCCAGCATTATCACATGGGCCATATCGTTGAACAGATCAAAAGCAAGTATGTTGATGTCAAAGTCGGTAGACGCCACAAAAGAAGCAACTTCTTCATCGATTTCCTTGCCCAATCGTCCCTCTCTAATCATTGCCACTGGTTTTTATGTTCAGATATTTAGTATTTGCTGTTTAGATAGGGCAATATTGATATAGAACTCTGGAAATAAACCTTGATTTCTATTGGAATTTTTATTAGAAAATGTGAATGTTACGTGCGATGTAACAAAAACTATTTATAGGTCCTGTTGATACTCTCTGACATGATATACAGCCTGGAGGAGGAGTATATTCGATACATCCAAGAAATCGGTGGGGAGTTAATCTATTCTGAGAATCCCTCCATGGACATCAAGGAAACTCGGAGGGGTCTAGGCGCCACACAGGAGGAGGTCAGCCATCTTATGAATCTGAGAAGGGAGACGATTTCAAGGATAGAAACTGGGATAATAAACCCTACTTTCGGATTTGTAAAGAAGTTCGCCAGGTTCATGGCGGCTGCTAAAATCATAAGGGATCTAAATGCTTTGGAGGAGGTTTCAGTCTTAAACGGAAGGAGCTTTTCCTTTTCACCCGCGATCCTAAGGGCCTGTTTTAATATGTCTGCCAACGACTTCCAGCTCATCGCCAATATAGGCACGCGGGGCTATCAAAAATCAAGGGCAAAAATCGTTAAAGGAATCAGAGAGGTGGGATGATGATGTTGAAGGAGACGGGCACAATAGTGTGGATTGGGGAGTTAGGTAAAGATGATATTCCAATAGCCGGGGGTAAAGGAGCAAACTTAGGCGAGATGGTTCGCGCCAAGCTTCCGGTACCAGACGCATTCGTCATAACGTCCGCGACCTATGAGAAGTTCCTCCGCGAGAGCGACCTAGAGGACCGGATAATGTCCCTTTTGAAGGAAACGGACGTGGATGACTCGAAGGCTCTTCAGGCGGCTTCCAAGGAGGTCAGGGAATATTTCGATGGGACTGAGGTACCGAATAGCATAGGCAAGGAAATATTGAAAAATTACGAGAAGTTCGACTCTGGAAAGAAAACCCTCGTAGCCGTGCGCAGCTCTGCCACTGCTGAGGATCTCCCAGGGGCAAGTTTCGCTGGTCAGCAGGAAACCTTTCTGAACATAACCGGTCCTGATCTTGTCGAATCTGTAAAGAAGTGCTGGAGCTCTCTTTTCACGCCCAGGGCGATATTTTATCGCGAGAAGAAAGGTTTTGAGCATTCCAAGGTCGCCATCGCGGTGGTAGTTCAGGAGATGGTGAATGCGGAGAAGGCCGGTGTGATGTTCACCGTGCACCCAGCGACAGGCGAAACGGACAAGCTGATAATAGAAGGCGCATGGGGACTTGGTGAAGGCGTGGTCTCGGGCACCGTTACCCCGGACCACTACGTGATAGATAAGAACACCAGTGAATTGCTAAACAAGGAGATAACAACCAAGGAAACCATGTTCGTGAGAGACGGGAAGACTGGGAAGACTGTCCAGAAAAAAGTACCGTCTAAGAAGGCCAACGAGCAAGTCCTAAGTGAGGATGAGATTGGGAAGATTGCCGAATTAGGTATCACGGTCGAGGAACATTACGACTTCCCCCAGGATATAGAATGGGCAATTGAGGGAAATCGGATTTACTTGCTTCAATCACGGCCTATAACTGTGTTCTACGAGAAAGAAGATGAGAAAGAGGAAAAGACTGGGGGAGCCAGGGACATGATCATCAAAGGCCTTGGAGCCTCACCGGGTATGGGCAGCGGTAAGGTAAAGATATTGAACAGCATCGAGGAGCTGGACAAAGTACTGGAGGGGGACGTATTGGTCGCCACCATGACAAACCCAGATATGGTACCAGCGATGCGGCGCGCAAGCGCCATCGTGACCGATGAGGGTGGAATGACGTGCCATGCGGCCATCGTCTCAAGGGAGCTAGGCATACCTTGTGTAGTCGGCACGAGCGAGGGCACTAAGGTTCTGAGCGACGGGATGGAAATCACCGTGGACGGGTCGAAGGGAACCGTTTACAAAGGGCTCACCAAGGTCGCCGAGAAACCCACGGAGGAGGTCGTGACTCAAGCGAAGATAATCACCGCCACAGAGATCAAGGCGAACATCAGCATACCAGAAATCGCATCAAGGGTTGCTCCTAATGCGGACGGCGTAGGGCTGCTTCGGGTCGAGCACATGATCCTCGGGATTGGAAAACACCCAATCAAGTTCATCAAGGACGGCGAGGAGGACGAGCTCATCAAAATAATCGCGGACGGGGTGAGGCAAGTGGCCGATGCCTTCTATCCAAAGCCCGTTTGGTACCGTAGCTTAGATGCCCCCACGGATGAGTTCCGTTCTTTAGCTGGTGGTGAAGATGAGCCCCTCGAGCACAACCCTATGCTGGGTTGGAGGGGTATCAGACGAGGTATTGAACAGCCGGAGCTTCTGGTTGCAGAGTTCAAAGCTATCAGACAACTCGTAGACGAGGGTCTCACTAACATCGGCGTTATGATACCTTTAGTCCAGCATCCAGAGGAATTGAGGACAGCCAAGAGGATAGCAGCCGATGTCGGGCTGAGGCCTCACAAGGACCTCAAGTTCGGTATAATGGTAGAGACACCGGCCTCAGCTTTGATCATAGAAGACTTCATCGCCGAGGGATTGGATTTCATCAGCTTCGGGACCAACGACCTGACTCAATACACTTTAGCTTTGGATCGGAACAACGAGCGCGTGGCTAGTTTGTACTCTGAAAAACACAAGGCTGTGCAGATGCTCCTTGAGATGGTTATAAAGAGCTGCAGGAAAGCCGGCGTCGAGACATCCATCTGCGGCCAAGCTGGTTCTGACCCGGAGGTCGCTGCAAAACTGGTGGAATACGGCATAACAAGTATTTCCGCGAACCCGGATGCGGTCCAGACAATTAGAGAGATGGTGGCCCGAACGGAAAAGAGGCTCCTTTTGGATAAGGCTCGAGATTAAGGAAACTACGCTGGAAAGAGCAGCATGGACAGACAGGGCGTAAGCGAAGAGGAGGTTCTAAGATACCTCGAGGAGAAATCAGGCCTCGACTCCAAGTACTCCGATGGGAAGATCCTGAGCTCCATGTGTACGGCGCCCCATCCCTTCGCAAAGGATGTCTTTCAACTTTTTATAGATACTAATCTAGGCGACCCCGGGCTATTCAAGGGCACTAAAAGAATCGAGGAGGACGCGGTTTCTATGTTGGGAGGGTTACTTGGCAAGCCCACAGCGAAAGGATACATCCTCTCCGGTGGGACCGAGGCAAACGTTACGGCCCTCTGGATCGCCAGAAATATGAAAGGAAAAAGAGGTGGCGAGGTAATAGTCTCCGAGGCCGGTCACTTCTCTCTCCAAAAGGCGGCCGACCTGCTAGACCTAAAACTGGTTGAGGCATCCATTGGTGAGGACAGCACAGTGGATGTTGAGGACGTGAACGAAAAGGTAAGTGACGACACCATCGCCTTGGTTGGAATCGCTGGGAATACCGAATACGGAGAAGTCGACGATATCACATCATTGGGGGAGATAGCCTCAGATCACGATCTGTACCTACATGTGGACGCTGCTTTTGGTGGATTCGCCCTACCATTCTTAGAGGAACTCGGTTACCCATCTAAGGAATTCGATTTTACCGTTGGCACTGTGGACTCCATCACGGTCGACCCTCATAAGATGGGTCTTGCGCCGATACCGAGCGGCGGCCTTCTAGTGAGGGACCCATCGTCTTTGAGGCATATCGAGACCCTTTCCCCTTATCTCCTCGAAAAAAAACAGTATACATTTATAGGGACCCGAAGCGGCGCTTCAGCTGCTGCCACGTACGCTGTTATGAGGCTGCTGGGCAAGGAGGGATACAAAAGGAACGTTGAGCACTGCATGAGGATAACTAGGCTATTATATGACTCCATTCAGAGTTTGGGTTTCCACGTTTTTGAGCCTAAAATGAATGTCCTCGTCTTCAGCCATGAAGCGCCAGATGGGATTGCGGAGGAACTTCTAAAAAAGGGGTGGCTCATTTCCCGCACGCGGCGAGGTGAAATACGGCTAGTAGTGATGCCCCACGTAAAAGAAGAGCACGCCAAGGCCTTCGTGAGAGACCTCGAAAATGTTAAAGCTAATATCCCCGGATGATCGATGATTTAAATAGGTTTTTCCACGTCACGTAGTTCACGTCTTATCATGTACGATTTCGAACTGGAGAGGATCATAGACGCCATAAGAAGGGAAGGCTATGACGTAGTTGGCCTTCAGTTCCCCGACGGCTTAAGAGACCATGCTACCAAGATAGCCGATGAGATAAGTTCCAAGACCAGTTGCCTCCCATTGATTTCCTCAGATCCCTGTTACGGTGCCTGCGACCTTGCAGATGAAAAGATGAGCGAAGCGGGTGCAAAGGCCCTGTTTCATTTCGGCCACTCAGATATCCCGTTGAAGACCGCCATCCCGGTCCATTACATCGAGTGCAGGTCAGACGCGGACCCTATCTCCCTCATTGAGGGACACCTCAGCAATCTTCCTAAGAGGGTCGGACTTGTGGCGACAGTGCAGCACGCTCACACTTTGGAAGCGGTTAAAGATTATTTAGAGAAGAAGGACTTCGAAGCATATATCGGACCACCAAGCGGAAGAGCCAGATATCCAGGCCAGGTACTGGGATGCTCATTCTCTTCGGCTTCGAAAATAAGCCACCTGGTTGATGCCTTCTTGTACATCGGAAGTGGCAATTTCCACCCCCTTGGAGTAGCGTTATCCACCGGCAAAAAGACCCTGGCCGTGGACCTACTTATGGGAGAAGTAAGGGACATCTCTGAATTAAAAGATCTGATGCTCAAAAAGAGGCGAGCGAAGTTGGCTAAGGCTCTGAATGGAGAAACCTTCGGCATCGTAGTGGGAGAAAAGAAAGGACAAATGCGAAAATCCCTCGCCATGAAGTTGAAGGAAAGGTTGGAGGAGAAAGGTAAAGGGGCTTACTTGATTCACTTAGCGGAGATAACTCCAGAGAATCTGATGTCCTTCAGAAATCTCGACATTTTGGTGAACACTGCCTGTCCAAGAATCGCCCTAGACGATGCCATCAGATTCAAACAGCCCATGCTCACCCCAGTAGAACTTGATATGGTTGTTGGTGAAAGGGAGTGGGACGCCTACGAGATGGACGAATTCACAAAATAAAAGCAACTCTGAATATGAATTAAATGAGAGCGTAAAGATATAGAAGGTGCAAGCTATTTCGCCACTTTGTCCCCGACGAAGGCGACGACGTGGGTGGGGTTCGCCTTCACCCTAATCCTTGTTCCCTCTTCGACTAGTAGGGTGGATGGGCTGCTGCTGTGGACCAACTTTCCAGAACCCAGTCTCAAAGCATATAGATTTTCCGAACCCTTGAAAAGCTGACTTTCAACCATCGCTTCACCCTCCTCATCTAACTCGAATGTTATGTCATCCGGCCTGATCATTAGCTCAACATTTGTGCCCATCTCCAACATCGTCTTGTTCTGGAAGATCCCGATCTCGGTCGCTATCCCCCCCTCTTCTATGACCCCTTCAATGAAATCGGCTTCACCAACGAAGTCAGCTACAAATCGAGTGGTTGGGAAGTGGTAGATGTCTTCCGGTTTACCTATCTGCTCTATCCTCCCCGACTTCATCACAGCCACGCGGTCGGCAATGGAGAAGGCTTCCTCTTGGTCATGGGTGACAAGAATCGCCGTGGTCTCCGCCTTTCGCAAAATGCTCAACAAATACCCTCTCATTTGAGCCCGCATATCGGCGTCCAGGTTACTCAGGGGTTCGTCCAAGAGGACTCCCACGGGACACGGGGCGAGGGCCCTGGCCAGGGCGACACGTTGCTGCTGTCCTCCCGAGAGCTGATGAGGGTAACGCTCGGAAAATTCCTCCAAGCCCACAAAACCAAGCATAGTCTCAATTATCTTCTCCCTTTGTTTTTTTGGAAATTTGCTCAAACCAAAGGCGATGTTCTCCCTCACTGTAAGATGGGGGAAGAGCGCATAGTCCTGGAACACCAGCCCGACATTTCGTCTTTCCGGCGGAGTGAAAAAGCTCCCGCCTGTGACCCGTCTCTCATCAATACTTATTTTCCCATCATCTGGGCTCTCAAATCCAGCTATAAGGCGCAGGGTTGTCGTCTTTCCACATCCACTGGGACCCAAGATGGCGAATATCTCACCCTTTTCCACCCTGAAAGAGACATCGTCAACGGCTTTTGCCTCATCATAGCTCTTTGTGATGTTTTTCAACTCTATTACGGCCATTCTCTCACATCCAATAACTACGTTGAGTGACGTCAATAAGCGCCCCGAATGTATAAAACATAACCATCATTCCTAGGTTTTTCCGAAGCCGCTGCTCTAATCCAGTCACATTAATTGATCTCATTGTTCCCTATGCCCCCTTCCTTCTCCCTCTTGGTGCAGTATTATTACCATAGATAAAGCAGAAATTGCCACCAGTAGAATTGCAGGGGCTGCTGCACGCGCGAAAAAGGAGTTATCGGTAGCTGACCATACTCGGGTCGCCAAGGTGTTGAAGCCTGTGGGCGCCAAAAGCAGGGTTGCCGGCAACTCTTTCATCGTAGTTAGGAAAACCAGTGACGCTCCTGTGAGCAGACCCGGACGCACGAGGGGAATCGTAACTTGGCGTAGAGATTTCCAGTGGGAAGATCCTAAGCTCAATGCCGCCTCCTCCAGCCGTGGATTCAATTGCAATAGGGACGAACGGATGGTGCCTACAGCCTGGGGAATAAAGAGCACAACGTAAGCGAAGATGAGCATGGCAATAGACTGGTACAAGGGCGTCGCATATCTGACTCCGAAGAACACCAGAGAGAGGGCAACCACAATCCCTGGTAATGCGAAGCCTATGTAGGTACTCCTTTCAAGGAGATGGCTTAAGAAACTCGGGGAACGAACAGCTAAAATGACCACGGGCAAAGCGGCTGCAACTGCCACTATAGCTGTTAGGCCCGAGACATATACGGAGTTCAGAGCTATCCGCCAGACGAACATAAGTTGTTCCCCTGCAAAAATTCCTCGCACTAACCAGTAGGTTATCACACTCAAAGGCATCACAAGGGCGAGGCCTACAACGCCAGAACAGAATATCGTAGACGGCCAGCGCCACTTGCCCAGCTTAATTGTAGAAGCAGGCCGCCTTGCTCCGGAACCACTTGTGTAGTAACGGGCTCTGCCGCGGGCCGCATATTCGAGTAGGAGGACGAAAGCAGCAAGAAGGACCAGCATTAGGGCTAGTACTGCTGCAAGGCTGCGGTCGAAGCTGGATTGATATTGGATATAGATAACCCTAGTAAATGAGTCGAAGCGCATGAGGGAGGGCGTACCAAAATCCCTCAAAGTGTAAAGGGCTACCAGCAAACCCCCGGCAGCAATTGATGGTTTGAGATGAGGCAAAGTGACCCTGAAGAATGTCTCCCGCCGATTGTATCCAAGGGTCCGTGATGCCTCTTCGAGGGCCGGGTCCAAAGCGTAGAGACTAGCGCGTACCGTCAGCAGGATATAAGGGTAACTGAACAGGGTTAGAGATAGTATCGCTCCAGGCCACCCGTAGATTGACGGCAACCGCTCGACACCGAAGGGCGCGAGCCAGTTTTGGAGGATGCTACCTTTAGGTCCGAGGGCTGCGATTATGGCGAAGCTGCCCACGTAGCTGGGCACCACCAGTGGAAGTGCAGTGGCCACAGACCAAAACCGCTTTCCCGGTAGGTCAGTCCTTACGGTCAGAAAGGCTAAAGGTACCGCGATAAGGCTTGATGCTGCTGTAACAACGAGAGCTAGGAGCGCACTGTTTACGAAGACCTGAATAGTACGGGGGCGAAAAAGCAGATCCCAAATCCCCCCGCCCACACTGGCCGTGCGGATGATCAGGTAGACGAGAGGCATCGCTAAGGCGAATGCCACCATGAGGGCTATTAGTACCAATGGCGTTCTGCCTGAAAGGATACGGCCCACCTTCATTTTTATCCTCAGAATCGGCTTATGCGTTGTGCTGCTGCCCTCGTCCTATCCTTTTTCCATCACAAGGCACCAGTGTCCTGCAATAGGGCCAACGTTCCTTTCAAGTCGTCGAGATCGCTCAAATCGATGTCTGGAGTAACGATCTCCGCTAGAGGCCTCTGCGGTCCAAGCACACTTACACCAGCCGCAAGGGGATACTCATAGGTATTCGTAGCATAGTACGTCTGAGCATCTTCGCCAAGCATGAAATCAATGAACCTTTCAGCGAGCTCCGGGTCCTTAGATGTATCTAATACACCTAGTCCAGCGATATTTATCATGGAACCTGCGTCTCCCTTGGTGTAATGATGTGCTACCGGAAAGCCCGGGTCTTCGGCCTGGAAGCGATGCAGATAATAGTTGTTAACGAAGCCAACATGAATCTCCCCACGCCCAAGTGCTGCGACAATGGGTGAGTTCTTTGGATAGACCTGGGGATCGTTGGCAATGATACCCTCCAACCACTCTCGCGCTTTGTCCTCACCTTCTAGCACCCTGAAAGCTGTGATGAAGCCCTGGAAGGAGCCATTAAGGGGCGCCCATCCGATCTTTCCATCGCCCCAATCGGCTTCAGTGAAACCCCAGATGCTTTCAGGGAGCTCCTCCCTATCCACCAATTTTACGTTGTAGTCCACAGTTCTCGCTCTACCTGTGATGCCAATCCATTCGTCATTGGGTGATCTAAAGCGGGGCTCAACATGTTGCAGAACGGAGTTGGAGACTTTGAGCAATCGCCCCTCCGTGGAGAGGGCACCAAGGGCCCCTGCGTCCTGAGCGAAGAAGAGGTCGGCGGGGCTTTTCAATCCCTCCTCTAAGATCGTGGCGGCTAACTCGGCCGTCTTGCCATAACGTACTTCTACACCTATACCAGTAGCCTCCCGAAACTTATCGATGATTGGGCCTACTAAATCCTCCCCTCTACCGGAGTAAACCGTCAGCTTTTTGTCCGCTGGTACCTCAACGACTTGATCTCTTCCGATGCAGCCAAGTCCAGCAAAGCTCAGGGCAACTATACCCGCGTTTTTTATAAATGCCCGTCTATTCATTATCATTTTTTACCTCCAAATTTGGCTTAGGACTACCTAATTAGGTTGGCCTAAACAATATAAATCTTTCTCTATCGAAGGCTTTACATCGGCCCTTCAATTCTCAACGACTATTAGTCTGCGTGTTAGACTTTAGACGCAGATATTTGAGAACATCAGAGCCCCATAGTCCTGAAAAAAGCGATGTCTGATAAAAAGTGGGGGTAACGTTCTCGTTGTTTATCAATAGTTAACCCAGGTTAAGCAAGAAAAATGCCGTCAAAGCCAATATTAACCAAATCTGCATGCTCCACGCTTTCACTTTGGAACCGTCCAAGGGCGGGAATGGTATCATGTTGAACAATGCAAGCCACGCGTTTATTAGGGAGCCGAAGTGGCCGAGCATTCCCAAGGGACCAGCAAAGCTGCGGAGGGGGATGAAAAGAAGCGTCAACACCAGGTTCGTGGCCGGACCAGCAGCCGAAATAATACCGTTTTCCCTCCTGGTTATCCCATGGTGGCTTGTTATATACACCGCGCCCGGTGCTGCGACCACCAAGCGGAGGGGTGAAACAGCTAAGACAAATGCTATTATTAGCCCTGTCTCCCACATCCTGTACTCCGCCCAGCACCCATAGTGCTGTGCCACGAATTTGTGGGCGAGTTCGTGGAATATGAAGGCGCTCCCCACGGATATCATCATCACAAAAAACAGAGAGATGAAACTGCCATTGCCTCGCATTATCCATGCAAAGCTGAAGCCTATAACCACTGCAGATATGGCCAGCTCTTTTAGCTCCTGACTAGAAAACTTCATCTTGCCACTTCTCCGCGAGTTTTTCGTAGTAGAGCAGCCCTACATCGGGGGGGAAAATCAAACCACCATAGCTTTGAATCTCACCGCTGGCCCTCACATTGGCGTATTTAATCTCTATGACATCCCCTATTTTACCATTCATGAGTGCCACTCCAGCCGATTTCTCGACTAAGGATCCAAGGGTGCCCTTCTTTTGCATGCTTACCAACACGAGGTCGCCGTTTCTCACTCCCCGGAACCTGAGGGTTGCCTTGAAGATATAAGGGGAAAGAAACGTGAGGGCAATGAACAGGAAGAATCCTCGCTTAATACCCATGTCTACGAAGGAATAAAACATGAATAGAAACGCTACTGTAATCAAATAAAACTTCAGGAAACTGAAAATTCTCATCTTATCACCCGAAAATGCTCCTGTATAAAGGTAATATTATCGTCGGAAAGGACACGAAGGTACCAAGCATACTGCCCAGGTTGGCTAAGGCCGTAACTAAAAGTACTTTGAACGCGTTGTTTTGGTACAGCTCACTCGAGCCACTTGTCTTGAACATCTTTGATACGTCTCCCACTGTAACGCGTCTGACCTTGGTCTCTGCGAGGCCTGCGAACCAGCCAGCAGCAAGCAAGGGATTCAAAGCTGTCAACGGAGACGCCAACATGCCCACCGCGGCTGCAAAGAGGCTTCCACCTGCCAACATAACCCCGATGAACGTTGGTATGGAATGATTCAACACCCAGAGCAGGACCGGTCCTTCTATGGACACCCCTTGTGAAAGAGCTAAAACGAAAATTCCGATAACTGCCGCAGGGATTCCATATTTCAAAACTCGCCAGATGCTGAAGCCCTTCGGCACTTCCATGAGTTCACCCAAATCTGGGATATTCTCTGGCATTGTCAAAAATTCCTCAATCCCTTTCTTGTGACCGGCTCCAACGACAGCGATAACGTTATCCGTACCTAGGTCAAGTATTCTCTTCGTCATATAGGCATTCCTCTCGTCCACGAGGACCTTATACATGTTCGGTGCAGTATCTCTGAATTGTTCAAGGATCTCTGTGACGTTGGCCTCCTTTTTCAAGTTGTCTATCTCCCCCTCAATGTCATCTCCGGATAGGTTATACGTGGATACCATTTCTTTGAGTACTCGAATCTTTTCGACGAACCCCATCTTTGCTAGGGTCCTGTTCAATGTGATCCGTATATCCCTATCTATCAAGGCGACTTTCGCACCTACCGCCTCCGCGGCAGATACCGCAGCAAGCATCTCTGAGCCCGGCTTTACTCCCACCTCCTCGCCGAGTCTGCGTTGGAGAAATGACAGAAATACGTTGGCTAGCACCATCAGAGAATTCTTGCTCTTTAATATATCCAGAATCTGAACATCTCTCTGTTCTACCAGGGCGCGGTACCGTGCTTCGCAGAGTTCAACAGCGACCACTTCGGGCTTCTGTTCAAGTATTGCATTTTTAACCTCTTCTACACTCTGCTTGGATATATGCGCCGTCCCGATTATAGTTACCATTCCTTTCACTCTGCCTTTATCCGAAGCACCTGTTAATGTTAACCTGATATTTGATTCTTACCCTAAAAAGAAGCTCCAGGTCTATCACTTGACGACATCATACTCCAAGACCAGGTCCTCGCCAAGGTAATAATGCTTCTTGAGTCTTAGTTTCACACCCTCCTTTATAAAATCAAATCCTTCCCCTTCGACTAAAGTTATTGCCTCTTTTCCTCCAACCAGCCTGGGCGCAACTGCGACGCTCACCTCATCGACTAGGCCCTCTTTCAACATGCTCCAGTTAAGGTTGCCTCCGCCTTCCAGTAATAATGACTTAATGCCCCGCTTCCCCAAGGTATCCATTAGGCACTTTAAGTCAACTTTGTCTTCGCCGCACACTATTACCTCAGCCGTTTCTCTGATCTTCGCGACCTTTTTTTCATCCGCCTTCTCCGATACAGCTATAATCGTACTCGCCCCCCCATTGAAAATCCTGGAACTCGTACTAACACGGGCCCTGCTATCTACTACGATTCGAGTCGGCTGTCCCCCCTCGTAAGACACCTTGTGGACTGTGAGACGAGGATCATCGATTATTGCAGTGTTCGCGCCAACCATCACAGCGTCCACCTCCGCTCTGATCTTGTGAACCCGTATTAAATCGTCCTTACATGAGATCTCGGAATTACCGGTTCTTGTAGCTATTTTACCGTCCAAAGTCATGGCTGCATTCATAATCACTTTGGGCCTCTTCATCGGTGTTGCCTCCTACAATTTCTATCTCGTCTAAGTCCATGCATGTTTAAGGTTTATATACGAAGTGATTTATAATCAATTAGTACCCACAAATCTGGAGAAAGGAGGTCTCCAGGGAAGGAAGGTTGCTGTGTATGGTCTTTCAGGGGTTTAGATTGCAAAGCGGGTTTGTTGTAATCTTAATGTTGCTTCTCTTGCCGGCCGCCCATGCGGATGCCGAAGTAAAATTCAATGTACTCCATTATGACTTGGATGTGACTATCTCGCCCCAAAATAGAGAAATGAAAGTCACAGCAAAAATTGAATTAGACAATCTCGGTTTAGATACCTTAGATTTTTCACTAAACGAAGGAATGGTCGTTGAAGAGGTATTTGTAGACGGTGAAAAAACAGCCTTCGAACGCCATGGAACTAGCCTCAAGATTCCTGTGAAAGATCAGGGGCAACACACACTAACAGCCAAAATCAGAAATTCCGGAGAAAAGTTGATGTTCGGGGATCTCTCGGTGGGGAAAGTAGGTGGACCCGGAGAAATTACCTTCATGGTGTACAGGGCTGCATGGTATCCCATGGTTCTCGGGGACAGGGCTACCGCTGAGATAAGGATCGCAGTACCAGATGGCTACACTCCGATCACTGTAGGTGAGCATGTTGGCACTATCGAAGTGGAAGGAGGAAATGTCTATTCGTGGAAAACCGATGTCACAGTACCCGGTGTCTCCTTTGCCGCGGGTGAATTCTCTAAGAATACCGCCACCACTTACATTACTAAGGAAAATGATGTGATTGCAGTCGGGCCTAGCAACCCGGAGGTTCGACATAGTAATGGGGGTATCCAATTCGTTGAGATTAACTGCTATCTCACTTCAAGGCACAAGGTTTTAGCCGATAACTGTATCTCTAGCTCAGAGAAGGTCTTAAGATACTACGCCCTTCAATTTGGCGGCTATCCCTACACTAGGTTTTCCGTCGTCGAGATGCCAGAGAAGTTCTTCGGCGGACATGGTGCCATGGGGCTTATAATGATCCACCCAAGCTCACTGAGAGGCGGCTCACAGGAACTCCTCGCCCACGAGATAGCTCATAACTGGTGGGGGGCCTTGATATCTGTAAAAAAGGGCTACAACCTTCAAGCCCTTGGATCTCCCAACTTCAGGATGGGAGAGGGTTCCTGGTCAAACGATCTATGGCTCCATGAAGGAATGGCGACTTATTCGAGTATTATCTTCCTAGAAAATGCCCGAGGAGAAGGCTCGATGCAAAGCTCCTTGCGTCAAAAGCGCTCAGAATATCTGAAGTTAGGTGGGAGGTTCTCCATTTCGTCGGCGGAGGAAGAATATACCACCGGTATCTACCATGCCACAGTATACAGTAAAGGGGCTTTAGTGATTCATATGCTTCGCAATGTCATGGGCGACGGGCCCTTCTTCGGTCTTCTTGAGTCATACGCTGATAAATTCGGGGGAACCAGTGTAGAGTCTAAGGACTTCGAGGGCCTCGCTGAGGAGGTACACGGCGGTGATCTTTCGTGGTTTTTCGATGAATGGATCAGGGGCGGCGGGCTTCCCGATTATGCCGTTACTGATGTGACTGTGAGGGAGATGAACCAAGGATACGCCACCACTGTAACTATTTCTCAAGCAAGTGATGTCATGAAGATGCCCGTGGACATAACCCTCGCTACCGCTGGAGGCAAACTAAAAAAGAGGGTAATTGTGGATGAATCGGGGGCGAAGGTCGTGTTCGAATCGTGGCATAAGCCGCATTACGTTGAACTCGACGAGGAGGGTTGGCTCCTCGAAGGCAATAGAGCCAATAATCTAAAGGTTTTGAATTATCCGTTCGGCCCTCGTGGCATCATGTTACTTTGGAGGAGGCTCTGGACCATAGGGGTTCTGAATGCCATGAAGCAATTTATTCTCCCTTAAGCATACTTCAAATTCTTTGGAGAGGGCCTTGCTGATGGGCTAGTTGGCAGGGATAATCTTTATTGAATCCTTCAAATCTGAACCAATGTCACAAGCGTCCTTAATGGATAAAAATGTTCTCCAAGACTGGACGAGGCGCAGATGCTGTAAGCCAAGAAACGAACGAAGGATATTTATTCCAATAAAATTAATTTTTGATTAGGGAGGTTGGGCATGAAGATCGATAAGAAACTCAAGTTAGAACCTAATCTTGAGAACTACGAGGAGACCTACAAGACATTTAATTGGGATTCTGCTTTCGCGGAGATAGACGGTTTGGGTGGGGGCAAATTAAACGCGGCTTACGAAGCGGTCGACAGACATGCCAAGAGCCGGAGGAAGAATAAAGTAGCCCTTTACTTCGAATCAGGAGACGGCAGACAAGAGAAATATACTTTCCGTGAAATGAGGAACCTTTCAAACAAGTTCGCCAACCTCCTAGAATCCAATGGCGCAGCTAAAGGAGACCGAGTATTCATTTTCCTGCCGCGAAGCCCGGAGCTGTACATAAGTTTTCTGGGCACGTTGAAGATGGGTGCCATCGCAGGGACTCTTTTTTCGGCCTTCGGCACCGCCGGGCTCAAGGATAGGCTGGGGGACAGCGGAGCGAAGTTCGTTGTGACAACACACGAATTGGAGAAAAGGTTGAATGAAGTACGGGGGGAATTACCCGAGCTTGAGACGGCCGTCATAGTCGATGGAGAGGCCATGGAAGCGGGTGATATTAGCTATGAAAAAGGGATGGCGCAGGCATCGAGCAAATACGACGTCAAACCCATGAATCCAGAAGATGACGCTTTTATGCTTTACACGTCAGGCACTACTGGTAAACCCAAGGGCATATGTCATACTCATAAAGCAATAGCGCAACAACACCTTAGCGCCAAGTGGATTCTTGACTTAAAGGATGAAGACACTTATTGGTGCACAGCCGACCCCGGGTGGATTACTGGGATAGCCTATGGCATATTGGGATCTTTGTCCAATGGCGTTTCTTCCGTAGCCTATGGGGGCAGGTTTGACCCAAATAGGTGGTATTCGATTTTAGAGGAATACGAAGTTTCGGTCTGGTACACAGCCCCTACGGCCATAAGGCTGCTGATGCGTGCGGGAGAAGACGTAGTGAAAAAGTACGATCTAAGCAACCTGCGTTATGTCTGTAGCGTCGGCGAGCCCCTTAATCCAGAGGCGGTGCGATGGGGGATGAAAGAATTGGGGCTTCCGATTCACGACAACTGGTGGCAAACCGAGACTGGAGGAATCCTTATATCCAATTATCCAAGCTTACCGATAAAGCCGGGCTCCATGGGCAAGCCCTTTCCCGGTATTACCGCAACTATTGTGGATAAAGATGGAAACGCGCTTCCGCATGGCACCGAAGGTGACCTCGCCATCAAGCCCCCTTGGCCGTCCATGATGAAGGAGGTATGGAAAAACGAGGAGAAATACAAATCTTATTTCGAGGGTGAGTGGTATCTAACTGGGGACAAAGCCTGGGAGGATGAGGAGGGCTACTTCTGGTTCGTTGGACGCGCTGATGATGTGATAAAGACCGCTGGCGAGAGAGTGGGCCCCTTCGAGGTGGAAAGCGCCCTTTTGGAGCATGAGGCAATCGTAGAAGCCGGGGTAATAGGGAAACCGGATTCCCTGCGAGGTGAGATTATAAAGGCCTTCATAGTGCTCGCCAAGGGAGTTGAGCCCTCTGAGGAATTGAAAGACGATGTGAAGCGATTCGTAAAGAAACGTCTGGCTGGCCATGCCTATCCAAGGGAGATGGAATTTGTCAGCTCATTACCAAAGACCAGAAGCGGGAAGATAATGAGGCGAATCCTTAAGGCAAAAGAATTGGGTCAGCCCATTGGGGACACTTCAACCCTTATTGGAACCTAGACGGACCCGATATAGCGGGGAAGTTTTTTACCAAGAGTTTGGCTTAATTAATCTCGATGAAAAGATTTCTTGATGAAGCCGCATCGGCGGAACTTTTGGAGCAATACGGAATTGGAGTGCTCAAATGGAAATCCATGACGAACGCCGATGGAGCCTGGGATGCCGCGTGGAGTCTTGGGTATCCAGTAATCATGAAAAGTATAGATGGCAGCGGCCGGAGACTTTTACGAGTTTTCAACTCCAAAGAGGAGATGGGGTTGGGCCTATCATCGAACACGTTTACAACCTCAAAAGCCTACGAGGAGAGCCCCACTTTTTATATCCAAAAATTGCCCAAGGGAAAAGAGATCTCCACAGGGTTCATTAGGAACGAAGGATACCCACCAGCCGTTTCATTAAGCTTGGGTGGCATCTTCACTTCAATCCTAAACGAGGTTTCCTATGGCTCCATTCCCACTGAAAGAGAGGCTGTTTTAAGGATGAGTAAAGAGATTGGAGCTGACGACATCCTAAATAATGGTGAGCTATCTCAAATGGTAAACACCGTGATGAAAATATCGAAGATTGGCATGGAAAAAAAAGAAATACTAGAAATGGATATAAAGTTCGTAGTTCAAGATAAAGGGGCAATAGCTGTGGATGCTAGCATGATTATAGGCTAGAAAGGAGGTTCAGGATATGGTTTCGAGGTTAAATGAGATAACGGGCTTGGATGTCTTCACCGAGGATGGTAAGCGTATAGGCGCATTTCAGGATGCCTCAATAGACCCTGAGACCGGCAAGGTTTTGGGAATCGTGTTGAACAGGATAAACGACGAATTCGTTAAGAAAGTCGGTATTGAAAAAGTTGGTAAAGGCATTGTTGTGCCCTATGTCGCCGTAAAGAGCGTGGGCGACATAATCATCGTGAAGAACATAGTATATACCCAAAAACAAGACTGATGCTTGGGCGGTTTTGAGGATAAACCGCGTGGGAAGAAAAGTAAAAGGGGTATTAGGAGTTCTCTACTCTTTTTAGACCCATGGACTGTTCATTGTTATATATCCTGATATATTGCCCTAATTATCCCATCGTAGACAATCAGCCCTAAAAGCTCTCCATCCCTCACAACAGGGAGTCTTTCTATCTTGTGGTCCAGCATCAAGGCGAGGACGTTTTTTAAGAGGGCGTTACCCTCCACAGTGATAAGCTCTCTGCTCATGAGGTCCTTTGTCATAAGCCCACCGACATCGTAGTTCTTGGCGAACATTATGTCCCTCTGGGTAATGATCCCAACGATCTTACCGTCCTCAACCACGGGCAAGGCACCGATATTGTTCCGGGTCATTGTGAGATCCGCTAAAGCTATCTTTTCATCTGGGCCTATAGTAATCAAGTCTGTTATCATTACGTCCTTAGCTTGTAAATCCTTCAATGTCATGGATTCACCTCCTATACATTCCCCAAGTAATATTTGTCGTCCATGCGGTTATAAGAATTTCGTAATCGCCTTAGGAACTCTGGGAATTGATCTTCAACAGGTTCTTCCGTAATAGCTAACCCATATGCTATTGAACTATTTCCACAGGGCGAAGACGAGATAAATCAGGCATTGATAAGCTTAATCATCTCTTTGATCTTGGCATAAGTCATTGAGGTATCAGGAAGTTCAAGTAGTGGTTTGCCCAAAAAGTTGTACTCTTCTATCACGGGGTCCCTTGGGATATTTCCTAGGTAATTCATGCCCAAAGTTTTAGCCTTCTCTGCCACGGCTGCCGCCATCTCGCCATCATCCACTCTGTTTGCTACGACATGGAATCGCTCGACTTCGTCTTTGACTTCTGCGGAAACCTGTTTGATCCTGTCTATTGTCGCCATCCCCATCTTGGACCCATCTGTGACCACTACCAAGTCATGAATCGAGGAAGACGTCTTCCGCGAGATGTGCTCTATTCCAGCCTCGCAGTCCATTAAGATGTAATCGAAGCTTGGTCCGTTTGCAAGGATATTGCGCTCGAAACTGCTTTTTAGAAGATGGTTTATTATGCAGTAGCATCCCTCGCTCTCGCCCCTGCCCATGACCAGTAGGTCATAGCCATCCTGTTCGTTCATGAGTAGCATGGAGTTAAAGTCCTGGGAGAATCTATTTGGGTCCATGGTCTTGCCCTCGTATCCTTTTACCACATCTGATAGCCGGGTAAACCCGTCCGCCCCGAGCACTGTCGGGAGACACTCGTTGGGATCTGAGTCTATCACTAGGACATCTTTCTTGTCATCCAAAAGAGCCTTGAGAAAAAGGGCCGCAATGGTTGTCTTGCCCACACCCCCTTTCCCCGAGAAGCCTATTATCTTCATAGCCACCTGTTGTGAAGATTAACAAGGATAACTGGGTTTGGAGATGAACCTTAAAAATTAAAAAAATGAATCTAATTAATTAAATGAATAAGGGAAAAATTCGATTGATTCGACTTTGTTACAATGCCGTACGCTCATAAGTAACATTAAGTGAGTTTTCCCATGACCGTTCCATCATGGCTCCTGTTTTCTTCAATCGTCCCTTAGTTCTTTGTTTAATAGTATAGATTTTTTCAGAGCTGGCCCGAAGTCATCAGGAGGTGGTAGGAAAACGAAGTAATCATTGAGTTCTTTTTCATTTATTAGAAAGTCCTCTATTGTTGAACTATGTATTACCTTGGACTCCGTAACAATGTTTGGAAACGCGTCAGGGAGGTATAGATCAACATAAGTATGATAGGTCTTTAGACTTGTGGCATAGCCCATGATCAAGCCCTTGAGGTCCTCCATCGTTAATATATTCTGAATCAAAACATGCCCATCTCCCATTGGGATAATTATTACCTCTCCTACGTCTTCAAGATATTTTTGGGCTCTAAGGCAATGTATCTTGAGAATCTCTAAGGACTCCTTCTTAGATCTACCAGATGCTAATACCATAAATCTAATTGGGAATCCAAATTTTTGGGGATTAATTTTAACTTTAGTCTTTAGGATCCCTTTCTCTTCAAGTTTTTTCCTATATCTCCTAGCTCCGTTAGAAGACTTGACTTCCAATACAGAGGCAAGCTCTTTATCGGTTATGTTAGGATTTTTCAAAAACTCGATGATTGTTCTGCTTTCTTTCTCTGAGAGGTTTGGGATTTTCATTCTTATCAGGTCCTAAAAAATTCAACCTGCTATAAATATTTTTGTGAGATTAATTCGGTTAATTTAAATTGCTTAAGGAAAATATGCCTGTTTCTATAGTTATTCGAAGTTTTATAAAGAATAAATTAGTTTAGTAATATAAAAGCTTTGTAATGGTTTGTTTTAAATATGATTTGGGCCAATCCTTATTTATCCGGGAAAAGTTAATTAATTAAACTCGCGGTTGTTAGACAAAATAGTATTTACTGTTAGAAAAACTATTAAATACTATGATAAATGAATGAGCCTTGGTGTCCATAGTTAGGCATTGCAAAGGAAGGTTGGTTAAGTGGAAAGGAGCTATCTAACAAGCAAAGAGATAGAGGCTCTTGAATTATTCAAGGCGCATAAATCCCAGCGGGATGTCGCAGAAAAGATGGAAAGTTCAGCGGCTAACGTCTCCCTTACACTTAAGAGAGCTCGAGAAAAGATAGTCAAATCAAATGCCACAATACTGCAAGCCGAGGAAGAGGATTACCTACATATTCTTGGGATTTCCTACTTGAGTGACGCTGGTAGAATCTTACATGCCATGCTAA
>CBDUVV010000002.1:0-20840 GCA_965370755.1 uncultured archaeon
TGTCTTGGGGCATTCTATAAAGGGAATGACAATTACATTATGTGCTAACTGCCATAAAAAGAACAATGGTTGGTACGATAAAGAATGGGCTAAACTTTGGCATGAAACTTTATTAATCGATGAGAAAATACCCAGGGAAGTATTTTCTGATAGTACATGGACTTATCCTAGAGAATATTGGCCAAAAGATATCAGAGAGAAAGATGAGGAAACTACAAGAAAGAGAGAAGACCATGCGAAAAAAGATAGGATGGAGATAACTTTGTACTTACATGGGAAAAGCTGGGTTATAGAAAAAGATGGTTACGCATACAGACATATAAAAAACGTCTTAAATGAAATAGAAAATGGAGTAATTTTTAATTAACATAACCCACCAGAATCTGGGCCAACTGACTATGCTCCTGTAAAATAGTCCTGATTTTGTTATAAACAAGTTTCTATTTTGACCCATCAACCGATTATTGACCAACCTCATTGAACACCAACCGCGTTTTGAACACCAACCCGAAATTGAATAAAACCGAAATTACTATCTCACGATCAACATCGTGATTCCGTGCTCCGGCACATCCACCAAGTCCCCCTCGTCCTCCCCCTTGATCTCTCTCCTTATCTCCTTAATGTGCTCGGAAAGGATCATGTATTTTTCTCCCCCAACTGTCATCTCATAGCTCCCGGTGTCTCGAATCTGTCTAGCCACTTCCTCCTTATTTTCCTTCAATTCTTGAACGATCTTTCCGGCAGCCTCTTTGAATCCTGGGCCCAGCTTTGAATAATCCGGCACGATATCCACAACCTTCTCAACAGCCTCAATCCTCTTGTCAGTCACCTCGAACTCTTGAATTTGCATCGCCCCGCGTATCGTCCTCTCGGTCTCACCGAGCAGGGAACGTACATCGTTTTCGGCATGCACAACAACCCTCTGCAGGCTTTGATTCAACGGCATTCCATTGTCTGCTTTGTATCTTCTTATGCTCGCAATGGTGTCCTTGAGGATCCTTCCTTGGTCCTTGGATGTTTCATCAAGGGAATAGTCCGTGGCTTTCGGCCAGCTGGAGACGTGGAGGCTAACCGCATCTTGGCTGTCCTTGAAAATTTCTTGGTAAATCTCCTCGGTGATGTGGGGTATGATGGGTGCTAGGACCTTTAGGCAGGCCAGCAGCACCTTGTAGATGGTGTTCTGGGCGGCAAGCTTGCTCTCGTCGCCGTATACATCGGGATTGTAGAGCCTGTGCTTAACCATCTCTAGGTAGTCGTCGCAGAAGTTGTGCCAGAAGAAGTTCTCCATCCGCGCCTTGGTCTTGCTGTACTTGTAGTCCTTGAAGTACCGGGTGCCCTCATCAATGACGTCGTGAAGCTCGCTGATTATCCATTTATCTAACAATTCTAGGGGCGCCTCTTTTGGCTCGTGGCCGTTAAGGTGCATCCCCACAAATCTTGAGGCATTCCAGAGCTTCGTGAGGAACTTTTGCCCCTTGGCAACATCCTGCTCACGGTATGCAAGATCATCCCCCAAAGTTACGCTGGCCGCCCAGAAGCGCACGGCATCGGCGCTGTATTTTTTAATGACGTCCTCCGGGAGAACCACGTTGCCCCTGCTCTTGCTCATACCCTTGCCATGATCGTCCAATCCGTGGCCGCTCATCATAACATCAGTCCACGGGATCTCCTGGTTATGGAGCCATGCCTTAAGAATCGTGTAGAAGGCCCATGTCCGGATGATGTCATGGGCTTGGGGCCTCATGCTCATGGGGAAAGTTCGTTTGAACAGGTCCTCATCGTCCCGCCATCTCGTTGCAATCTGGGGGGTCATGCTTGAGGTCATCCATGTGTCGAAAACATCGAGGTCTGGCCTTAGATTTGAGCCATTGCACTTTGGGCATTTATCAACGGGGGGCGCATCATGCTCAGGACTTACTGGAATATCATTATCGCGGGCTACAATAACCTCACCACAACCCTCGCAGTACCAAACAGGTATGGGTATGCCAAAATAGCGCTGCCTGCTTATACACCAGTCCCATGCTAGGTTTTCCACCCAGTTCTCATAGCGCTTCCTGTAGAACCCCGGGTGCCACTTTATCTTTCGACCTTGCTCTATGAGCTCATCTTTGAACTCCAGAGTCTTGATGAACCACTGTTCGGTTATGATAAACTCCACAGGTGTGTCACAACGCCAGCATGCGCCCACAACTTGGGGTATCCTCTCTTTGTCCTTGACGTAGCCCTCTTTGTCAAGGTCGGCCAGTATACGCTTCCTTGCCTCAGCGATTTCTAGACCCTTATAATCCCCGGCCGTTTCCGTGGTGATCCCCCTCTCATCCACGCAGATTCGAAGGGGCAAACCATGCTTCTTCCACCACTCTATGTCGGTGGTGTCGCCGAAGGTGCAAATCATAACTATGCCCGTGCCGAACTCCGGCTCAACTTTCTCGTCCTCCATGATAGGCACAACTTGCCCAAATATAGGGACCTTCGCCTTCTTACCCACAAGATGGCGGTAGCGCTTGTCATCTGGGTGAACGAATATACCAACGCAGGCGGGCAGGAACTCAGGCCTAGTGGTGGCTATAGTTATACTACCCTCCTCCTCGGCGAGTTCGAAGTCGATGTAAGCCAAAGTGGTCTCCCTCTCCAAGTCCTCTACCTCAGCCTGGGCGAGGGCCGTCTCGTGGTAAGGGCACCAGAGGGTGGGCTCTTCACTGCGGTAGACCAAGTCCTTCTTATACAAGTCGAGGAAGCTCATCTGGGCCACCTTCTGGCACCACTCGTCTATGGTGCGATAGAAGATGTCCCAGTCGCAGGAGAAGCCCAAGTGTTTGAACATGGGCCTCATGAACTCCTCCTCTATCTTCTCCGTCTCCTCCATGCAGAGCCTCTTGAACTCCTCCCTGGTGGTCTTGCTCTTGTCTACGTTGTGAACCTGCTCCACGTGCTTCTCAGTGGGCAGGCCGTTGTCGTCGAAGCCGATGGGGAAGAAGACATTTTTGCCGTTCATCCTCCAGAAGCGGGCCATGAACTCGAACTGGGAGTAATGCATGGCGTGGCCCATGTGTAGATGATAGGCACTGGCATATGGGGGTGGTGTATCTATGCTGAATATCGGCTTATCGCTCTCGGGATCGAAGCTGTATATGCCTAGCTTTTCCCACTCGCGCTGCCACTTGGGCTCCACTGCCTTGGGATCGTATTCGCCTTTCGTCATTAACGAACCTCAGTTCAAATCGAGTCTTAGTCCATCGGTGGCCGGTATCGTCTTAACTCCGCTCTCCCCCTCGACACGCTTGGCCTCCTTGTCCGCGATGTCGAGCATCTTCAAGCCGAAGTGCTGAAGCACTATGATCTCAGGTTCAACTTCTTTTGCTATCCGAACGGCGTCGTCTGTGCAGAGGTGATGAGGTATCCTCATGTTGCCCGGCCTTAGCACATTTAAGATCACAACTCTTGAGTCCGCGAGGTAGATGGGCAGCTCATCGTAGTACTGGGTGTCCGATGTGTAGGTGATTGTACCGGCTTCTGTGATGAACTTGATGCCCACGCAGGTTGGGTCGGTATGCCTCGTGGGAATGGCCTGGATGGTATCGCCGTAGAGTTCAAACTCCTTTCCGGGCTTCAGCGTGATGACTTCTCCAACCTTGGACTTGTGGTAGCGGGATATGGCTGGCCCCAAGTGATCCTTGCCAACGAGGACGCTTTCGCTGGCAGCCACCAAACCCTGGGATTTGGTCATGCCTTGGGTCATGGCCTCAATAAGCACCTCGGCGTCGTTGTAGTGATCAGGATGACAGTGGGTGACGATTACTGCGTCGGTCTCCACGGCGGAAAAGCCGTTATTTGCGAGAGCCACCAGGGCGCCTGGGCCTGGGTCTACATGGACCTGCTTGGTCCCGTGTATCCTAAATCCACCTGTCCCCAGCTTTTGAGTGAGGGTGGTCCACCGGCCGCCTCCGGTACCGAGGAATATGATTTCCATGAACTGTGTTATTTGAAATCCTAACTTAATCTTTTCTATAAAAAGGCATAAAGGAGGGTAAATAATGTTTATCCCGGACGTGTTTGGAGATAGGCTATAGGTCAATGGCGGAAGATTTTTTATCTTAGGAAGGGCATCTGAAAGTAATGGACATAGGCTATAGGGTGTTCAATAAGGGGGATATATCGAGATTCGACCTTGACTTCGTGCAGGTCTCGGTATGGCATAGGAACTCTCAGGATCTGGGAAGGATATCTGGAGTGTGTGACGAGCTTCGGAAGAAGGGCATATCCTATGTGATCCACATCCTTGGGCTCTACTTATCTGATACTCGACCGGAAAGAGAGGAGGCCCTCTGTGTCCTTATGGAGTACAGCAAGATGAGCGACTTGGGCCTGATTCTTCACGACGAGATCCTGCCAAACGGCGACAGGCTCACCGGCCCTTGGAAGGCTAACTACGAGGATGGGCTAAAGGCATTAAGAGAGATATGCAAGGTATCATTGGAGAATTCTCACGACTCCCACAATGCCGCATGGTTCTGGGACGAGTTCGCCGATTCCATAACAGTGGACATAGGCCACTTCGTCTCCGCTGGCATCGACGTCCTCCAGGTGATCGAGGGGCTAAGTAATGATCATATATCGAGGCTCGATTTCGTCCACGTCCATAAGCACAACGGTTGGAGGCCAGGTGGTATAACAGACCACTGGGCCCTGGAAGAAGGTTGTTTGGAGCTCCAGGCCCTTAAGGAGCTTTTGGAGAGAAAAGACGATGTGAAGGTCATCGTCGAGGTGGACGGCGACGAAGAGCTTCGAAAGAGTGTAGACCTCGTGTCCGAGCTCAAGAATGGAGGCACTTGACATGATACCGGAGATCGAGGAGACTGCCGAGAAGATTAAAAGTATGGAGATTCGGGGCGCCGGAAAGATAGCAAGAGAGGCGGCTAGGGCATTAAAGGCATGGGCCGAAAAGTCAGACGCTGAGGATGTAGATAGCTTCCTCAAGGGATTGGAGGAGGCTGGCGAAGTTTTGATCTCTGCTAGGCCGTCTGCCGTGTCACTGCCCAACTCCGTAAGATTCGTCATATACAGATCGAAGAAGGCGGGAGCATCGAGCGTCGAGGAGCAAAGAAAGGCCACCATCGCCATCGCAGATGCCTTCATAAAGAGGTCCCTCAAGGCGGTGGAGAGGATAGGGGAGATAGGAGCCAAGAGGATATCTGATGGCGACGTGATCCTGACCCACTGCCATTCCACGGCAGCGTTGTCGATAATAAAGACCGCGTGGAAACAGGGCAAGAAGATAGAGGTTATATCCACGGAGTCCCGTCCATTCTTCCAGGGGCACATAACCGTAAAAGAGCTTGTAAAAGAGGGGATACCGGTTACCCTCATCGTGGACTCGGCCGTCCGCTCTTTCATGAAGAAGGTGGACAAAGTGATCGTGGGAGCCGACAGCATCGCGAGCAACGGAGCCTTGATAAACAAGATAGGCACGTCCCAGGTCGCCCTCGCGGCCAACGAGGCCAGGGTCATCTTCCTGGTGGCGGCTGAGACCTACAAGTTCCATCCCGAGACCCTCGTCGGGGAGCTCGTGGAGATAGAGGAACGGGACCTAAGAGAGGTTGCGAATCCAGAGGACTTCCCTGATGTACGGATTAGGAACCCGGCATTCGACGTAACTCCACCCGACTACATCGACCTCATAATAACCGAGAAAGGGATGATACCACCCCAGGCTGCGTTCGCGGTGATCCGAGAAGAATTTGGCTGGGCAGTGGGCGGAGAATGAAGGCTACGCTTCTTCTTCGAGCATCTCATATTTCGCCTGCTCTATGTCTTCGAACTGCTTATTCTTGTAAGCCCACATCAAAATGACCAATAACCCTGTCCAGAAAAGGAGAGTGACTCCGAACATCATCCAGTAAGCCGGGTACATAACATTCACTCCAGTGTTTTGATATATTCTATGATTTGGGCTATTTCCTCATCTGTCAGCTTGCTGAACGGGGGCATGACGGGAGAAAAGCCTTTGACAACTTTCGCATTTGGTTCCATTATCGATTCCCTGATGTAGTCATCGTCCACCATTACCGTTGCACCTGTTTGGAGGGTCTCCTCCTTGCCGTATAATCCCTTCCAAGTCGGCCCCACGCCCTTGGTTCCGTCTGCTGTATGGCACGCGCGGCATCCATTGGCCTGTGCTAGGTCCAAGCCGGCTTTGGCTTCGGGACTTAAGCCAACGGCCTCTGAGGTAATGGGCTCTCCCCTCTTAAGCTTGCCCGGATCGTTGCCGAGGCTGACCAAAAAGGCCGATAGGTCTCTGAGCTCTCTTTCCGAGAGATAGCTGTAGGAGGACATTACTGAGATGGGCTTAACAGAACGCGGGGCCTTCAGATGCTCGATGTGCCATTTCATCGATGTTATACGTTTTCCAACGTTGCTTAGGTCAGGCCCGTTTCTCTGCGTGCCCCAGAGGGGTGGGCGCATGTTGGCATAGGTACCTGGTTCTGGAACGTCTTCCAGCTTGCTGTCCAGATAGCCAGTTGGTATGTCCTGTGGCCTCACGAGCATGGAATGGCAGCTGCCCTGGAAGCATCCCTGGGCTATCGCGATCCTGTAACCATGATAGGGCTCTCCGGTGATACCTTCGAGGGTGAGGGTTTCCCCGGGCTTCCAGTCCCAGGCTCCAGGTGACGGCGTTGCGCCCCAGCCTTGGATTGTCAGTGGAAGAATGTATACGACTCCAGCGAATAATACGAAGCCCAGCATCACCCCTGCGAAGTAATAGTAGACCTTCGGGTCCTCTACTTCCTTCAATGCGGCCTCGCTGGTGTTGGCCCAGTAGACATACCCCACAAGGATCAAGGCCGCGATTAACACCAGGGCCCAATATATCAGCGGGGCATCCGAATACTCCGTCCAATGATGGGCGTATTGACTGGCCCCATGGGCCTCTCCTACTAAGAATAGCATCGAGACTAAAATCACCACCAGTACCATTCCCTTCATAGGGACACCTCCTCATCGCCCTCGGTGAACGGTTCGCCCTCGCGTACGGTCTTATACATATTGTATATGAATATCCACATCCCCAGAACTATGAAGCCGCCGAAAATTGTTCTAGCAAGTCTGAAGGGCACCAGCCTTGGTATCATGTCATATATCGTCTGCTGCATGTAATTGATCCCGACCGCTTGAACGATGCCTGACAACGTGAAGGCCACCCAAAATGCGCCTATACCAATCGTCAGCAACCAGAAGTTCCAGTCCGCAAGCCTCCGGCTCCAGATCTTCTTACCCGTTATCCTCGGGATGACGTAGTAAATCCCGCCGATGGCGTAAAGGGTAAAGGCCCCAAGGGCAGCGAGATGGGCATGGGCTGGCACCCACTCGGTGAAGTGGATGAACCAGTTTATTGTGTTCGAGGCTTGGAAGGGCCCTTGCAGACAGGTCAACAAATAATAGATGGTCCCCACAACCGTGAATCTCAAGGGGTAGCTGTCCTCGAGCCTCGAATAACCCCCTCCCCTTGGCGTCGCCAGAAAGTTGGTTATCACAGCGAATACTGGGACTAGGAGTAGGATTGATGCCACAACTGCCAGTTCGTTGAGCCAAGTGGGCATGGGGGCCTGGAGGTAGTGATGGGCTCCGGTGATTGGGTATATGGCGATTAGCGTCCAAAACCCTATGAGGGAGAGCCTGTGGGAGTAGAGGGGTTTCTTAGCGGATTTCGGGAGGATATAGTATGCTATCCCCACCCCGAAAGGCGTAATGAATAAACCGACTGCATTGTGGATCCACCAGCTGTTCATGAGCATCATGTTGATACCGCTCAGGAAGAGGATGGCGAAGTTGCCGATGATGTATACGACTGCGGTCATGTACATGCTTCCGACGAGATACCAGACGGAAACGTAGAGCTTGGTCACTTTTCTATTGATTACCGTGAAGGTGAGGTTGTATAATAGAAGGACGACAGCCACCACGATTATTAGGTCGACGAATAGGGGCGCCTCCGCATACTCGAAAGGCTGCCTCCCAAAGATGAAGCTCGTCGAATCGCTCCTCAGAGCTATGATATTCAGCACCATGGCTAGGTTGAATATCCACGCGGATAAGACCCCTATTTTCTCACTGTATAGGTCACGGTTGCAGAGCTTGGGAACTATGTACAACGATAATCCGAACGCTGCCATCCCGAACCAAGCAAATATGACGACATTGGTGTGCATGGCCCGGAGTTTGCCGAAGCTGAGATGCAGGGGGTCGAGGAACTCCATGAAGGATGGAAACAAAAATTGCAGTGACATGAAAAAGCCTAAAAACGGACCTAGGGACAACCAGAAGAGAGAAGAGTATACCCAGGTTTTTACGGCGCTGTATTTACCATCCAAAAACAATCCCATTACGACACCTCAAGGATTGAAGAAACCGAAGGGTCCTATGAGGGCAGCGTAGAGTATGGCCAAGATAATGATGACCCAAATCCAGCGTGGTAATGGAGCATGCCCCTCTTCTATCTCTACATCCACACCCTCTACCTCCTATCACTTTTTTATTCCCTCGTTATACTTAAAATTGTCCATTCGCTCACACAAAAATATTTAAATGCGGGTCTGGAAATACAGCCAAGTTAACCCGGAGGTGAAGTGATTGGTAATGGGACAAACGGAACTACTAGTTATCCTTTTTATACTCCTCCTCCTCTTTGGTAGCACCAAACTACCAGAGTTAGCCCGGTCCATGGGCAGGGCGAAGAAGGAGTTCAAGGATGGGATGAAGGAGGACGAAACACAACCGGCGGCGGAGTCCCCAAAGCCGGAACCCCAGCCAGTTCAGCCAGCTCAACCAGCTCAACCTGCACCGGCTGAACCAGCGCAGGCTGAACCCAAACCCGAGGCCCCCGCAGAGGAGAAGAAGCCTGCAGCTACTGAGTAAGCGGCCTCGGAAGTGAGAAAATGGTATTTGGTACGCCTGAGGTTGTAGTGATACTAGTTTTAGCATTGGTGCTGTTCGGGCCCCAGAAGCTTCCCGAACTAGCCCGTGCTATAGGCAAGGCCGTGGGAGAGTACAACAAGGCAAAGGGGGAGTTCGAAAGTGAAGTCCACAAGGCCAAGAGCGGGATTGAGAAGGAAGCTAAGATTATTAACACGGACGTAATGGTGAAGGAGTCCAGGCAGAACTCGGCGGAGATAAGAAAGATCGCGAGGGGGATGGGCATATCCACTGAGGCCAAGGACGATGCAGCCCTCCTTAAAGAGATTGATGTGCGTGTAAAGAAGACATCAGGCCTCTCCAAGGAGCCCACTAGAGCCGGACCCGGGCTTACGAAAAGGCCCACCTCTTCCGTTGCTCGCGCAAGACCAAAACCGGCTGCTAGTACTAGAACGACCATAAAGCGAAAGCCACGGCCCAAGGCAGGAACCCGAGCGCGGAAGAAACCTGCCCAGGCGAGCAAGCGGTCCAGCTAATTTTTGTGAGGACGAGGGATGGAAGAGCTGACCCTTCCAGAAGATGTTGAGTTGCCCTTGGAGGAGCACTTGGTCGAGTTCGGCAAACGTTTTTTACTTGCGGCAGCCGTGATCGCCGTTTTTACCATAGTCTTGCTTCCCTTCTCAGATTCCATCATCGCCTTTTTCAGGGAGGATCTCCTGCCACCCGGAACAAAGGTGATTGCCCTTAATCCCACGGAGTATCTCTATATGCGGATACAGGTCTCCATGGTTGGAGGAGTTCTGGTCGCTCTGCCCTTAATCATATACGAGCTATTCGCCTTCATGGAGCCGGGCTTGTTTCCCAGCGAGAGAAAGTTCTTCATAAGGGTGGTGCCGGGCTCTGCAATCCTCCTCTTTTTGGGCGCCTTCTTCTCATATTTTGCAGTGATACCCTTCTTCGTCAGCAGGGTCCTGGCATACACAGGGGCAGTCGCAACCCCCATGCTTACCCTCACCAAGTTCATCTCCTTCGTAAGCTCGATGCTCCTGGTCTTCGGCATAATATTCCAGATGCCCTTGGTGATATCGTTTCTGGTAATGGCCAACTTGGTGACCCTCAAGGATCTGAGGGAGAAGCGGAAGTTCGCCTATGCAATACTCCTCTTTGGTGGTGTAATATTCACCCCGGATCCAGTTCCGATAACGCCTTTTCTTGTGGCAGCGATGCTAGTTGTGATATACGAGATAAGCATAATATTCGCCAGCGTCTTCATCCGGGGATGATGTCTAAAACATTGAACGAAGATAACCTACCGACCGGCTTTCTATGGGTTCACAAAATTAGAGGCAACCCACTATTTCTTTCGATGCGGGGATTCTAAGAGCCATTCGACGGTACGAGTGAACTTGTTTATGTCGATGGGTTTTGCTATGTGCCAGTCAGCTGTGGCCTCGTCTAAACTCCGAAGATAGTCTTTATCGGTTGACTTCACCGTGAGCATCGCAATTAGGGTGTCCTTGGTCTCTTCGTCCGCCCTGATCAACTTGCAGGTCTCCCATCCATCCATCTCCGGCATCATCACGTCGAGGAGGACCAAGTCGGGCTTCTCATGCTTGACCTTATCTATGGCGTCGAGGCCGCTGGAAGCCTTAATCACCGTGTAACCCTTGTTGGAAAGTACCTTATTCACCAGATAAAGTATGTCCGGCTCATCGTCAACAACGAGTATCTTCACCATCAAAACCCTTCCGTTTGCAAATTTGAACCAAGAAAAGGGACCTCCTCTATTCTCTTGGCCACCTGCATGAACGTCGAGTGCTTAAAGGCTTAAACTTTTCGGTTTATATTAACACAATCCAAGAATGATACTTCAACAGATTTCGTTTTAGCGGTTTCTATTCGCTCGCTGATCTATAATGTAGACCCACAAGGCAATCGGAACAGTTACACTTTTTGTGACTCATCGGCATCTCCCCCTTCTCGACTAGAGCGCAGGTATGGTTCTCCAAGTCGATGTACTCACAGTTCTCATTTACACTGTATTGTTTCTTAACTGGCATGGACAGCCAACTTTCCCGGACATGCCACCCCGGATACCCAAATGGGCGATTTTGTTCTTTGTTGCATTGATATTTAAATTTTCTGGATGACGTCCAGACCGAATGGCTGGGTAGGGGGCATAGATTTATATATGTGGTACCTAACTATTTGGGTCAGTATATATCGGTTAGACTTCTTTTTAGGGGTTTATTCAATGTATAACTAAAGCAAATAGGTGAAATAATGGCATATGGAGATCGAGATGGAGATCGCGGTTTTGGCGCTCCTAGGGAAATGCATAAGGTCACTTGCTCCGATTGCGGACAAGAATCTGAAGTTCCCTTCAAGCCCGACGGTACAAGACCTGTTTATTGCAGGGATTGCTACGCGAAACGAAGACCGAAGAGATATTAAAAATATAGACTGGGGGAAGTTTTTAATCATTCTTCCCTAATTTTATATTTTTTCTTTTCTTTTTTACTCAGATGTTTTTCCATAATCTTTGCAATGGATAGTCATGGATAGATTGTAAGAAAGTTAGAAGATAGTTTTAGTGCAAGGTGTTTTTTTGTTTATTGTTTTATTATTAATTCAATTATGAAGGGAGGTGAGATGTATGGTACAAGGAACTGTGAAGTTTTATAACACGAGCAAGCGCTTCGGGTTTATTTCTCAGGATGACGGCGAAGATGTTTTTGTCCACGAATCGGGCATAGTTGAAGGCCCTATTCATGATGAAGACCGCGTAGAGTTTGACATAGAAGAAGGCGAAAAAGGCCCAAAGGCTTCAAACGTCAAAAAGATCTAGATACTTCTTGTTGAGAAAATATAGCAAAAAGATCTTTATTTTTAGCCCCCGCCTAAGTAGGAAGGGGCTTCTTTTTTTTCTTAATTTTTTCCCTAAAAACAATCTTACTGTAACTTCATCAGACCGCACCAGGCCCTTAGTGGTAAGACACCGGCAGAGATGGCAGGGCTAGACTTGGACTTAGGTAGGAACAAATGGTTAGGGCTAATACAAAAGGGAGTTGAGCACCAGAAAGCCAATGGTGCTCATTAGTTCTTTTTTTATACAAATTAAGGTATTACATTCTATTTGATGAGGATTAAATCAATTATGGGTATAGGGTTTATTATCTTTATTATTCTAAATCTGGGTTGTATAACTTCAGATGTAGACAAGAAAACTGAAAGCGACAGATTAGTACAACTCGGTGAAGAGAGTTATTATGAGGAAAGATATGAAAAGGCACTTGAATATTTCGAAAGAGCAATTGAAACATACCCGGATAACTCAGAAGCGTGGAATAACAAGGGTTCAACATTAAAGAAATTAGACTTAAATGATGAAGCACTTATGGCATACGAAAAGGCCATCGAACTAAACGCTAGTAATCCTATTTTCTGGAGTAATAAAGGGCTATTATTAAGTAATTTAGAAATGTATGATGAAGCTCTTGACGCTTATGACATGGGATTGTCATTAAATCCTAATTCACCAGGTTTATGGAATAACAAAGGTCGCTTATTTGAAGATTTCGGAGAAATCGAAAAGGCCTTGGAAGCGTATGAGAAAGGCATTGAGACGAATCCGGACAATGGGGTTCTTTGGAACAATAAAGCCAGTGTGTTAAGGGATTTAAAAAGATATGATGAAGCTCAACAAGCGTATGATAAGGCATTGGAATCGGAGCCAGTAATCAATAGTGTATATTTTTATTCACGGGTCTATTTATCACAAGGCGATCTCTTTATGGAAATTGGGGATTATCCATCTGCTCTCGAATCCTTTGATAAATCTCTTGAGATAGACCCTAATTTTTCCGAAGCCCAGGAACAAAGAGAAAGAGCCTTACAATATCTAACTAATAGCACTCAGGCGTGACCAACCGCTATTTTGGACAACCGCACTTTGTACAAAAACGAAGGGGTTTCAACCGCTAAATTGAACGGTGCCGTTTTGTTTACCAACCGAGCCGTGCAACACCAGTAGCAAAGATATTTGAAAACCACCGAAATTGCAACAGAACCCCAGAGCAGCTTTGCATTTTAAATGCCGTTTGCACTTTTAATCGGGTTTTTTTAGTATTAAAGGTGCAAAGCTCCCCAGAGCGCAACCTTTATATACGCCCATGCTACTTAGTACCACGCTAAGAATTAACATGGACGGTGACATTTATGAGTGAAGTAGGTAAGAGCGTCAGGATTGAGAGGATATTCAACCGCGAGACGCACAAGACGATTATAGTGCCCATGGATCACGGCGTATCATCGGGTCCAATAGCAGGCCTCATAGACATGCCCTCGATAGTAAACAAGGTCGCAGATGGCGGTGCCAATGCGGTGCTCCTGCACAAGGGGGGTGTAAGGCACGGCCACAGGGGATACGGTAGGGACATAGGATTGATCCTTCATCTCTCCGCCAGTACATCCCTAGCACCGGACCCCAACAACAAGGTCCTCGTAACGACAGTGGAGGAGGCCTTAAAACTCGGGGCTGACGCCGTGAGCGTCCACATCAACATAGGCGCAGAAAACGAGGCCGACATGCTGAGGCAGCTGGGCAGCGTGGCCCAGGAATGCAGTGAATGGGGAATGCCCCTTCTCGCCATGATGTACCCCCGCGGTAAGAAGATTACTTCAGAGCACGACGTGGAGGTCGTGAAACTAGCCGCCAGAGCAGGCGCGGAGCTGGGCGCAGACATAATCAAGACAAACTACACAGGTGATCCCGACTCCTTTAAAGAGGTGACGAAAGGTTGCCCTATCCCCGTGGTGATAGCTGGCGGACCCAAGATGGACACAACCGAGGACGTTCTCACTATGGTGAAGGACGCCATGGAAGCGGGTGCGGTAGGAACAAGCATTGGAAGGAACGTCTTTCAGGCTGACGATCCCACCAAAATGGTGGAGGCCATGGCTGCCGTCGTCCACGGCGGGAAGAGCGTAGAGGAAGCCATAAAGCTCCTCGGATGAAAGGTGATTGCTATGACCAAGTTTTTCTGGGTGGACACCACCTTGGGCGATGACTGGTCCGAGAGAAAGGGGATACTTACCTCTGGACTTGAGAGCGGTGCCAGCGGCGCCCTGGTTAAACCAGAGGACATTGAGAACGCCGCAAAGCTGGGCGATGTCGACCTGGTGGTGAGCTGGAGCGAAGGGCTAAACCTAGACCCATTCAAAAGCGAAGATCGTATACTCCTAGTCGGAAGGGGAACTGAAGGAGACGGCACATCGGAGCTGCCAGACGACCTAAAAGATTCTGGTGACATGGCGAGGCTAAACGAGCTGAACCAAGAGGGAGTTAGGACCTGCGGCTACGTGGAGATAGCAAGCAAGGCCCACGAGAGGCTCGCGGCCATTGAAGCCAAGACCAGCGACTTCATCATGGTGGTGGGAAAGGACTGGAAGATCATTCCCCTCGAGAACCTGATAGCGGAACTCCAAAAGAAGGACGTGGCCGTCATGGCTGGCGTAAGGGATGCCGAGGAGGCGAGGCTGGCCTTCGAGACCCTAGAGGTGGGAGTCGACGGAGTGCTCCTCCAGACCAAGGACATAAACGAGATCAAGAAGGTGGCAGAACTCCTCACCAAGGGCGGCAAATTCGACCTCAAGCCCGCCAGGATAACCAAGCTCAAGCAGGTGGGGATGGGGGACCGGGTATGCGTGGACACAGCATCTCTCTTGAAGATAGGCCAGGGCATGCTGGTAGGGTCCCAGGCGAGCGGCCTGTTTCTAGTGCATTCAGAGACCTTGGAGACGGAGTATGTGGCATCAAGACCATTCAGAGTGAACGCCGGGGCGGTCCACGCCTACATCATGGGCGAGGACGGCAAGACCAAGTACCTGAGCGAGATTGCAGCCGGCGACGAGGTCATGATTTCCGACGCTGATGGCAACGCCACTACAGCAGTCGTGGGAAGAGTCAAGATAGAGAAGAGGCCCCTCATGCTGGTGGAAGCAGAATGCGAGGGAGTCAAGTACAAGACCCTGCTCCAGAACGCCGAGACCATAACCCTGGTGGGAAAGGACGGAAAGCCGGTCTCTATATCCAGACTCAAGGAGGGCGATGAGGTCCTCCTGCATGCTACGGGGGCTGGGAGGCACTTCGGCATGGCCGTAGAGGAGAGCGTGATTGAGAAATGAAGGTATGCGCATCCATAATGGAGCCTACCATTGAGAAGTTCATGGAAAAGGCAGGCATGGCGAGAGATGCCGACCTAATTGAGGTTCGGGCTGACGGCCTTACCGATCAGAGCCCGTCCCAGGTCGAGGAGCTCCTCCGGAGCATTAAGGGCCTGCGGGACGTGCCATTGATCCTAACAAACAGGAGCAAATCAGAAGGCGGGGGCTTTAAGGGAAGCGAGGAGGCGAGGATCGAGATACTAATGCGTGGTCTCAGCATAGCTGACGTTGTAGATATAGAGTTCTCGGCCGAGGAGAGCCTCCGCGACAAGTTAATATCAAGGGCCAAGGAAGGAGGCACCGAGGTCATCGTGTCCCATCACGATTTTGAGTCAATCCCCTCTGAAGACGAGATGATGGACATCCTGGAAAAAGAACTCTCCATAGGAGCTGATCTGGCTAAGATGGCGGTGACAGCAAGCTCCCCGGATGATGTACTTAGCCTTTTGAACGTTACTAGGAAGGCCAGCAAGAAGGGCAGGATCATAACAATAGCCATGGGAGATGCGGGCAGGCTTTCCAGGATAGCAGCACCACTCTTGGGCTCAGAGATTACCTATGCATCAGTTGGGAAAACCGTGGCGCCGGGGCAGCTAGAATTGGACGAACTTAATACGATACTGGAGGCCCTAAAATGAATTCCAAGACCAAGCTATTCTGTGTGATAGGTGATCCCATCGAGCACTCCCTGTCGCCCATAATGCACAACACAGTTTTCGAGACCATGAAGCTCAATTGTGCATACACTGCATTCAAGGTACAAAAAGATGCCCTTGGTGGTGTTATAGACGGCATGAAGGCCCTCGGCATAGAGGGTGTCAATGTAACAATCCCCCATAAGGTAACTGTGATGGAGCACCTAGACTCCCTTTCAGAGGAAGCAAGGATAATTGGCGCGGTGAACACCGTAAAGTTCGGGGACGAGATCGTGGGCTACAACACCGATGGCATGGGCGCCCTGCGGGCTTTGAGAAACGGTGGGGCTGATCCCAAGGGTAAGAAAGTTCTCATCCTAGGTTCAGGCGGGGCAGCAAGGGCTGTAACCGTGACAATCGCCCTGGAAGGCGATGTCGATTCCATGATGATTTTGGGTATAGACGATGCGGAGAGGGACACGCTAGTGAAAGATATAGAGCAGGGTACGAGCTGCAACGTCGCAGGATTGAGTTTGAATGAAGACAACATTAAAAATGAGATAGCGAAAGCTGACCTGCTCATCCACTGCACACCTGTTGGAATGCATCCTAAGGTGGACGAGACCCTTGTCACAAAGGAACTTATGAGATCTGACCTGGAGGTCATGGACATTGTGTATAATCCCATGGAGACGCGTCTATTAAAAGAGGCCAAGATGGCGGGCGTAGAAAAGACCATAGAAGGCATCGACATGTTCGTAAATCAGGGAGCCGAGTCCCTGAGGATATGGCTGGGAATTGACGCGCCGGTGGACCTCATGAAGAAGGTCGTTTTAGAAGAGCTTTCCAAGGAGTAGGGGGTGAGATGGTTGAGCAGAGCAGAGGAGAAGGAGATCTTACAAAAGCTGTCCAAGGACTTCAAAGAGTTGAACGCCACCGCGCTTTCGGCCTTGATAAAAAAAGCCCCTTCTGACGTCCGAAGAAAACTCGAAAAGCCATACAGCGAGAAGATGCGCCACTCCACTTTTGCTGAGGATCTTATAAACGAGGGTCGAGTGATGAAGGCGCTCGAGCTTTTAAATTACGCCATCTCCTTGGGTTACTACGGGAACGAATATCCTTATGGTCTCATGGGTGACGCGTACTTGAAACAGGGTGATCGGGAAAAGGCTCTAGAAAGGTACAAGAAATCGGGCTCAATAGATTCCCTCAAAAAGATACGGACTCAAGGGCTGGAGTGACCAAAGGCTCATCCGGAAAGTAAGGGTTCTACTCTTTCCACGACCTCGCCAGCGACTTCATCAACGCTCAATCTTGTGGTGTCAACTTGAACATCGTTGTCTGCGTAGAAAGGCTCCCGAAATTCTATAAGCTCACGTATTTTCCCAAGAGGATCGTCAACTTTCAAAAGGGGCCTGTGGGGCTCGGCCTTCACCCGATCGAAGGCATCCTCAGGCGAGACGTGGAGATAGACGATGACGCCATTGGTGCGGAGGTTTTCGATGTTCGACTTGTTCAGGACAACACCGCCCCCAGTAATAATCACGTGGCCGTCGAGCTTGGATGCCTCCTTAACAACACCCGTCTCCACATCCCTAAAGTGGGGCTCTCCGTACCTGGAAAAGATGTCATTTATACTCATGCGCATCTTCTCCTTGATGAGTTCGTCGGTGTCAATGACCTTCATGTTAAGCCTCTTGGCGACAATCTCGCCCACGGAGCTCTTACCCGAGCCCATAAAACCGGTCAGGACGATGTTCTTCATGGCGCATCACTAACTGAGTGGAATTAACTCTGATGGCATAAAAAACATACCTTCCAGGAAAATTCGAAGGGTATATGTAGAGCGAAGTTTGAAGGAGAAAAATAGCATAAAAAGAATGGAAAAACAGGTGTAAGAGATGAAGATAGCCGTAATTGGCGGAAGCGGAGAATTCGGCCGTTTGTTCGCGGTCCAGTTCAAGGAAGATGGCCACGAGGTCACCATAACAGGTAGAGATGTCCGCAAGGGCAAGAAGGTGGCCCAGGAGCTAGGGGTAGCTTTCACCACAGATAACGTGGCGGCCGCCAAAGAGAGCGATGTCGTGATGATATCCGTTTACATCGAGAACACCTTAGAGGTAATAAAGGAGGTGGCGCCCCACGTGAGGTCTGGATGCCTCCTCATGGACGTGACCTCAGTAAAGGAGGAGCCCTGTGCAGCCATGGAAAAATTTGCGGGCAAAGACGTTGAGATCATGGGAACCCACCCTATGTTTGGTCCCCGTGTAACATCCATGGAGGGACTTACCTTCATCCTCACGCCCGTTAGGGTGAAAAAGTGGAAGGGTTTCGTAATAGATTTTCTTGAGAAACAGGGCGCAAAGGTATTCAACACGACGCCAGAGGAGCACGACAGGATGATGAGCGTGGTCCAGGGACTGACGCACTTTGCCTACATTTCGGCTGCTTCAACTCTCCGCGAGCTCAATGTAGACGTGGGGAAGACTAGGAACTTCGCCTCGCCTGTATACGAGCTTATGCTTGACCTCATAGCGAGGATAGTGGGCCAGAGCCCCCAGCTCTACGCTTCCATCCAGATGCACAACCCGCGGGTGAAGGAGGTTCACGAGGTGTTCATAGATGAGGCGAGGAAGCTGAGCAGTATAGTGAAGGAGAAGGATGTGGGCTCTTTTACCAAATTGATGGTGAACGCCGCCAGGCACCTTGGTGACATAGATGCCAGCATGGGCAGGAGCGACAAGGCCATTCGAGTCCTGACGAGCGAGTTGAAGATGCTGAGGGAGAGCGTTGGAAAGGAGGTTGCCTTAAAACAAATCTACTCTGGGGCCGTGCACGTGGGTGTGGTGCTAGATGTTGCCCCAGATGAGGTCAGCATCGAAAATAAGTCTGGGAAGAAGGTCACTTTGAAGCTCTCCAATGTTGAGTTGCTAAGTTGGCAGGAACTCCGCAGGTGGAAATCCGAGAACCTCAGCATGGATAAGCGCGACTTCTCCGTGCTTTTTCCAGGTGAAGTGGACGAGGAAACCATAAGAGTTGTGATCAAGAACATGGATCATAAAATAGTCTCGTGTTCCGTACTTGACACCTACACTGGAAAACAAATTCCCAGGGGGAAGAAGAGCATAACTATTCGGGTTGAAGCAGTGGACTTTGACTTGGCTAAGGTAGAAGACTTGCTAAAAGGATTGGGCGGAGTCATAAGGTAAAGAAGAGGGTTGGGTTCTTTCAGTAGAATTCCGTCAGCATCACCCTGAGATAGCCGAGCTTGGGTATGACTAGGGTCACCTTGCCGCGGATCCAGATGGGACGTATCGGGGGCGCTATGCCTGACTGCTGATCCGATAGGTGATTCGTCCTGATGTTGTCGCCCTTGGTGTAGAACTTGAGTCCATCCTCGGTCTCTTTAACATCTATCACCCTATGGACCACGGGAATGCCACGATAAGGGTTGTTATAGACAATTATATCGCCCACCATAATGTCCTCGGCACTGATGCCCTTCACCACCACCAGGTCGCCTCGGTAAAAAGTAGGCTCCATGCTCCCCGACACCACGGCCATCACAGGCCTTTCGGTTTCGAGGGCGTAGCCAAGGCCAGTGTTTATGACATAAGCTAGGACGAGGCCTACGAAAACATATATGATGGTTTCCTTGATTTCTTTCTTCCAGTCCACGAGTATACACCCACTCCTTTGAGATAAATAATTATCTTCATCTAAATTATATAAAACGATTATAATGAAACGGAAAAAAGTGTTCGAGCACTGCGGCTTTTCTTATGCCTTAACATTAGACGATGAGATGGTGAAACGGGTGGAGCCAGTAGCGGGAATGGCTAATGTTGAAATTAACCGAATAAAGATCGTGGGTCTAAGGCCCGATTTATCGCCCTTCACCGACTTCGAAAGTCGCGTCATGGAGAAGGCAATGAAAATACCACAGGGGAAGGTTGCAACATATGGTGGTCTTGCGAGGGCAGTGGGCAGGCCTAAAGCAGTGCGGGCGGTTGGAAACGTGATGGCCAGAAACCCCCTGCCGATAATAGTCCCGTGTCACAGGGTCATAAGATCGGATCTAAACATTGGTGGATATGCCCATGGCAGCGAGAGGAAGATGGCACTCCTAAAGGCGGAGGGTGTAACCTTTGAGGATAATAAGGTGCGAAGAGACTGCATTTACAGCTTTTAGGGCTCTTTGTCGCTCTTGGCAAGGTCCCTGATTCTCTCAACGCCGCCCACCTCATTTATAACGTCCACAACACCGGGGGGCACGAGGCTCTCCCATTCTTCGCCCGCCAGCATCCGACGCCTTATCTCGGTACCCGAGTACTCCCCCCGGTTGAACAGGGGCGGCGTCTCCACGGTGAGGCCGGTTTCCTTAAAGAGCCTCTTCACCAGGGTGTTTCCCGAGTAGACCTTGTCGAAGGGAGGCGTATGGCTCTTGACATGGGATACCCAAAGGGAGTTGTTGTTCACGTCTGGAATGGGGATGATGTAGGAGCGGTGCACTCCGTTCTCCTCGAGACCCTTGGTGACCATCATCAGCCGCTCACCGGCCGTGAAGGGATTTTCGAGGCTGTGGCTATACTGGGCGCTCCCGATGATTATGATTATCTCGTCGACTTCCTTTAGGACCTCATTTATCACGTGCACATGGCCCTTATGGAAAGGCTGGAATCTTCCAATCAGAAGTCCTCTCATTTCTTCACCGCCACTTCATCCCTTTCCTTAATTTTCAGGGTCTCGCTCGCATCGCCTTGGTTTATGGCTATCTCCAGATAGCCCGAGCTTCCAACGAGGCATACAAGCTCGTCCATCTCCGCGAAACCGTAGCTCTCCACAATCCTAACCTTCTGGAGGAGACCCTGTACTCTCAGCTCGAGGGGGTCCCCATAGTCTATGCCGGCTTTCTCTAAATCTTCCTTCTTTATATTGGTTATGACGTTGCCGAAAGCATCAGCCACAATAGCTTCTCCAGAGGCAAACCCTTCCTCAACACGGACCTCTCGAAGAGTTATCTTCTTTATCCCCTCTACAGGCTTGCCCAAGCTGTCAGGTTTC
>CBDUVV010000003.1:0-19124 GCA_965370755.1 uncultured archaeon
AAGAGGAATCCCCAACTAGACTGGTTGGGAAATACCAAACCAAGGACGAGGTATGGAGCGTCGCTTTGTCCGAGGACGGGAGTCGTATTGCCGCAGCGTCCCTGGACAATAACGTGTATGTCATCGACGACCAAGGAAATCTTGTGGGGAGCTATGAAACGGGTAGCCGGGTAACCTCTGTTGCGATAACTGCTGACGGAAAAAGAGTCACCGCTGGGTCCTACGACAACCGTGTTTACTTCCTAGATGCGGAAGCCTTTGAGGTGCCCGCTGTGGAGCCGCCTGAATTAGCGGTTACAAGGACGGTATCTCCCATGAGTTTGAACGAGGGAGAATACGCAACTGTCAGAATTGAGGTCCTAAACGTCGGCTCGGGCATAGCAGTGGACGTAGAGCTCATTGACTCGCCACCTGAAGGTCTCAAGCTGGTTGGAGGCGACACAAAGTGGAAGGGGGTGTTAAATCCCGGTGAAAGCACGACCATCACTTATACCATATTGGCCCTTGAGACAGAAACAACGGCCGTCCACGAAATACCTAAAATGGATGTGCTGTATAAGGATTCGACGGGGGAGATATACCGTGCATCCTCAGATCCGGTTACAATCACCGTAGAACATATAGTACAACCACCGGTAGTGACAAAAGAACCGATAACTCCCCCGGTAACCCCGCCAGTTAAAGAGAAAAGTATCCTTGAGTCCCCTTGGGTGAAGATAGCTGGTGTCTCCTTTGTCCTTGCTTTACTCGTATGGTACGGAAGGCGGGAATTAGCAAAGCGTCCGCTACGTGTATACCGGATGGAAAGGGTGGACCTGCTAAAAAACCTGAAGGCGAAGGCCAGGGAGGAGCTCACCCAAGACATCGCTCCAATAATTCGCGCCAGAAAGAGGGATCTATCCTCGGTTGTTATGAAAGTCTACTCGGTAATCACTCGAAAGCGTGCCTACAAGGATGAAAACGTTGCCATGTTAAGGGACCTGAAGAAGGAAGTCGGCGGGTAGATTGGTTTTATACAACAGGCCCTGGAGCAATAGGATGTTTCAACAGCTATTTAAAACATTGTTACATTGATTTTCGCAATTATCCCGCTCCCGTCCAATACCATTATATTGTTGCTTTTAATTAACCCAATCTGGGACAATTACTTCAACTCCCTGATAAGAGGCGTCATAAAATGAGGCTCAAGATAGGATTTGAGATTCACCAGCAACTTGACACAAGTAAACTATTCTGCGACTGCCCATCCATATTGAGAGAGGATGACGCCGACATTAAGGTCGAGCGCAAGCTTCGGCCAACTCAAAGCGAGCTTGGCGAGATCGACAGGGCGGCCCTAGAGGAGTTTCTGAAGGGACGGAGCTATGTCTACGAGGCGTACTCCTCTTCCAACTGCCTTGTGGAGCTGGACGAAGAGCCTCCCCATTCTCCTAATCAAGAGGCAATAGAAATAGCCCTTGAGGTCGCGTTGCTTCTTAATGCCCATCCCGTCGACGAGGTACACTTCATGAGAAAGATCGTCATCGACGGCTCCAACACAGCGGGTTTCCAGAGGACCGCGATCATTGCCTTGGATGGTAAGCTGGACGACAACGTTTCGGTTCCGGCAATTGCCCTCGAGGAAGAGGCTGCCAGGAAGGTCATAGAAAAGGATGGTAAGGTGGTCTATAGACTGGACCGCCTGGGAATACCCCTGGTGGAGATAGCGACTGCACCGGATATAAAGACGCCACAGCAGGCCGCCGAGGTTGCCCGCAAGTTGGGGGACATCCTCCGTGCCACGGGAAAGGTGCGGCGTGGACTGGGAACCATAAGACAGGATATAAACGTGTCAGTGGAGGGTGGCTCGAGGGTTGAGATCAAGGGCGTTCAAGAGCTGGGCACAATCCCAAAAGTCATTGAGGACGAAGTGAAGCGACATGAAAGGCTGATGGAGATACGGGAACAATTGGACGCTAGGGGCGCCATTGTAGAACACGAAATCCATGATGTCACTGATTTGCTCTCGAAGTCGAAGTCAAAGGTCACTTCAAAGGCCCTCAAAAAGGGCGGCTCTATTTTGGCCGCGGTTCTCAAAGGTTATAAAGGCGTTCTTGGACCTCTTGAACTGGGAAGATACGTAATGGTTGCCGGCTTGGGGGGTGTTATTCATACGGATGAGCTGCCAGGTTACGGCATAACCCAAAAGGAAGTCGAAAAAGTCGAAAGTAAGCTTGGATTGAGCGACGGCGACGCCTTTGTGCTGGCCGCCGCTGAGCGGAACCTGGCCGAAAAGGGGCTGAAAATTGTCTTAGAGCGGGCCAAGATGGCGAAGCATGGTGTTCCAGAGGAGACCAGGATGGCGAACCCCGATGGGACCACTTCTTACATGCGTCCCCTCCCAGGGGCAGCCAGAATGTATCCTGAGACGGACATGCCCCCGGTTGCGATTAGCGAGGGGCGAATCAAACGGATATCCAAGTCCCTGCCAGAACTCCTTGAAGACAAGCTCGTCAGATACAAAGAACAATTCGGCATGAGCGCTGAGCTAGCAGGACAGATGGTGAGGTCTGATCGATGGCCCCTTTTCGAGGAAATCTTAGAAGAAGTGGAACTGGCGCCATCTGTTGTAGCGAACATATTGGTGGGCACTTTCAGGGACCTTCGAAGGAGCGGGCACGAGGTGGACGGCATCGGAAGAGAGAGACTTGTGGAAGTATTCGAGGCTGTGGCAAAGGAAATGGTCTCAAAGGAGGCAATTCCGGAGGTGCTGGTCGCGCTATCAAAGATGCCTAGTGCTCATTTGGAGGATGTGATGAAAGAGCTCGGCTACGGAGCCTTCGATGAGGGGGCTCTAGTCGAAATAGTAAGGGGGGTGCTTGCGGAAAGAAGGGACTTCGTGCTTGAAAGGGGTGCTGACGCCTTAAAACCCCTGATGGGTCCCGTAATGAAGGAGGGACGGGGGAAAGCCGATGGCCGGCTCATAAACGAAGTGCTCGAGAGAGAACTTAGTGCCTTTATAGAGGAGGCCTCGAAGCAGTGATAGAGACGTTAACCTTAAGGATACAAACACAAGGTGATAGTCAATGTGCGGCATAGTGGGCTACGTGGGACGGAAAAAAGCCTCCCCCATTTTGTTCCAGAATCTGAAGAAGCTCGAATACCGGGGATACGACTCCTGGGGTATAGCCACCACTGATGCCGCCTACGAATCCTGCGGCATGGACGAGACGGAAGGAGCACACATCCGTGTCTTCAAAGAGAAGGGGAGCATGGACGAGGGGGGTGACAAATTCGACCCCGATGAACTACCGGGGAATATCGGCATAGGTCACACCAGGTGGGCCACCCACGGCGGCGTGACGAGGGAAAACGCCCATCCCCACTTAGACTGCAAGGGCGAGATAGCCCTGGTTCACAATGGGATCATCAGCAACTATGCGGAGCTTAAGGAAGAGCTCTTAAAGCGAGGGCATACCCTCAAATCTGAGACCGATTCGGAATGTCTGGTTCACCTAATTGAGGAAGCGAAGGAGGACAGCCTTGAGGAAGCCGTGAGGAGTGCATTAGGAAAGGTGAAGGGGTCCTATGCAATTGATGTTATCAGCTCACAGGAACCGGATAGTCTTGTCTGCGCCAGGAGCGAGAGCCCCCTTGTACTGGGCGTGGGAGATGGCGAATTCTTTGTGGGCTCCGACATAACATCTTTTATGAGACTCACCAAGAAGGCTGTCCCTCTCGATGATGGTGAGTATGCAGTAATTGATTCAAGTGGATATGTGGTCAAGGAGCTCGCCACCGGCAAGGAAGTAAATAAACAGACCATTGAAGTGGAGTGGGATGAGGAGTCAGCGGAGAGAGAAGGATACCCCCACTTCATGCTCAAAGAAATAATGGAGCAGCCCAGGAGCATAACCAGCACCCTCAACATATACCAGGAGGACATCGAGAAGCTGGCGGGGATGTTTCAAAAGTCCGAGAGGGTCTATATTCTCGGAGCCGGCACGAGCTTGCACGCTGCCTTGGTTGCCGAATACTGGTTCGCCCAGCTGTGCAGCAAGGTTGTAATCGCCATGGATTCGTCGGAGTTCAAGGAAAAGGGCGTTGTAGATGATTCTGCCCTAGTCGTCGGCATCACACAATCAGGAGAGACTTATGATACCCTCGCTGCCCTTCGGAATGCTAAAGAAAAAGGGGCTGCTACGGCGGCCATCGTGAACGTTATTGGCACAACCGTGACGCGTCTAGTGGATCACGTGGTACTCCAGGGGTCAGGGGTCGAAATCTCGGTCTGCGCCACGAAGACCTTCACAAGCCAACTTATAATCCTCCTTAGGACAGCGTTGACCCTTGCTGCCCTCGGCGGCAAAGGGGATAGTTCGCTTAGGGATACCGTAGAAACGGAACTCTTGAAGTGCCCTGATTACGTTGAGACAGTTCTAGAGTTGAAAGATGTCATCAAGGAAGCTGTGGACGAGCACGTCACCGCGAAGAACTTCATCTACCTGGGCAAGGGCATAAACCTCCCAAGCGCCTTGGAGGGCGCCCTCAAGTTCAAGGAGATAACCTACCTTCACTCCGAGGGAATGAGCGGGGGGCTGCTCAAGCACGGCACCATCTCATTGATAGACGAGGATACTCAGACCATATGTATTGTCCCAGGGGAGGGAGAGACCCGCTCCAAGATCCTGAACAACGTCCACGAAGTGAAGGCAAGGGAGGGCTTCGTAATCGGCGTTTCGGTTGGTACGCCCTTGAAAGAATGCGATGTTAATATCGTCGTACCAGCGTGCCATGAGCTGGTCTCGCCCATCGTGATAGCACCTGCCTATCAAATGCTGGCGTATTATACTGCTGTAAAGCTGGGGAGGAACGTGGACAAGCCGAGGGCTCTGGCCAAGTCGGTTACGGTCGAATGAGGGTGCTTGGTCCTTTGTCATCGAAAAATTTTGTAGTTGATATTACTTTCTAAACTACCGACAATACAATACAGAAAACTTTATATAGCCAAAATCTCGAAGAGGGGATGGCGGTCATAGCGGGGGGGTCACACCCGTTCCCATCCGAACACGGAAGTAAAGTCCCCCAGCGATTTCGGGAGTACTATGGTGTGCGAACCCATGGGAAACCGAAGACGCCGCTAGCACAGTGATTTTAACGTGGAGAGACAATAAACGGAGTGGCGGCTGTCAATAAAAAAGAATATATAGGGTAGGTCTAAGTGCATATCAGCCCTGGTAGTGTAGAGGCCTATCATACGGGACTGTCAATTCCGTTAGGAAGCAGAGCTCCCGTGACTCGGGTTCGAATCCCGACCAGGGCGTCACCCAGTGACGCCTAAAAATTTGGAGAAAGACGATGAAAAACGTGGAATTCTCATTTTGCTCATTGACGGAAACACCTACAAAACGTCTAAGGGCCCGTAGCTCAGTCTGGCTAGAGCTCCGGCCTTTTAAGCCGGGAGTCGCGGGTTCAAATCCTGCCGGGCCCGTCCAGGGTCAAGGAATGTAAAATAGGGGGACGAACTTGAAGCTAGATATATTCAAACACGAGTTGGTGCCGCGGCACGAAATTCTTCCAAAAAAGGAAGCCGAGGCGCTTTTGAAACGGGTGAACGTTGGGAAAGGTCAGCTTCCCAAAATATTGGTCACCGACCCCACGGTCAAAAAGCTCGAGGCAGAGCGCGGCGACGTGATAAAGGTCACGAGGAAAAGCCGGACCGCCGGAACGAGTACGTTCTATAGGGTGGTGGTATTGGAGTGAAGGCAGCATCTATAGATACCAATGCCGTCATGATTTCTTTCCTGAAAAAGAGGGAGCTGGTCAGGCAGCACATCGACTCCTTCAACGACTTTATAGAGCATAGGCTGCAGACAATCGTCGACGAGCTAGGGAAAATAGAGACGGATGTCGGATACGAGGTCGTCTTGGGCAAGATCCAAGTTGGCAAGGCAGAGGTCATCGAGGCCGACGGCTCCATCAACAAGGTCAAGCCAGTGGAGGCAAGGCAGAGGAATCTGAGCTATTTCTCACCCATCAGACTGGAGATGACCCCTATGAAGGAAGAGAAGGAAGGGGCTACGGAAGCGGTCAAAATCGGCATGCTTCCCTCAATGTTGAAGTCCAAGATCTGCAACTTACATGCTCTGACCGAGCAGGAGCTCATAGATGCTGGGGAGGATCCCCTTGACCCCGGCGGTTATTTCATAGTCAACGGCTCTGAGAGGGCTCTCGTCACCATCGAGGACCTGGCTCCAAACAAGATAATGCTGGAGCGAAATGAACGTTACACTAAGGTTATGGAAGTGGCCAAGGTTTTCTCGAGGAAGAGCGGATTTAGGGCCCTGGTTACCGTGAATCGGACCAAAGAAGGCCTGTTGGATGTGTCCTTCCCCTCAGTTCCTGGCAGCATCCCTTTCATAATCCTCATGCGTGCCCTGGGGCTTGAGACCGATCAAGAGATCGTTTCCATCATCTCGGAGGATCCCGAAATCCTCCAGGACGTGATCCAGAACCTGGAGGAGTACATCGATGTCAAGACCACCGAGGCTGCCATGGAGATCATTGGGAAGAAAGTGGCCGCTGGTCAGACTAGGGACTACCGGAAGAAGCGGGCCGAGCAGGTGATAGATCGGTATCTCCTTCCTCATGTGGGCACTGATCCTGAGGCCCGGATAAGGAAGGCATACTATCTCGGGCGGATGGCCCTGAGGGTCCTCGAGTTGGCCCTGGACAAGCGTGGGCCAGATGACAAGGACCACTATGCCAACAAGAGGCTTAGGCTCGCAGGGGACCTCATGGAGGACCTGTTCAGGGTCGCGTTCTATAACCTGACAAGGGATATAAAGTACCAGCTTGAGAGGGCTGTTGTGAGGGGAAAGGAGCCCAATATCCAGACGGCTGTCAGGGCGGACGTTTTGACCGAGAGGATAAGGCACGCCCTTGCCACGGGTAACTGGGTAGGGGGCAGAGCCGGTGTCAGCCAACTCCTTGACAGAACCAACTATATCTCGATTATCTCACATCTACGGAGGGTGATCTCGCCATTGAGCAGATCCCAACCTCATTTCGAGGCCCGGGACCTCCACCCAACTCAATGGGGCAGGATATGCCCCGCCGAAACCCCTGAAGGACCCAACTGCGGCTTGGTGAAGAACCTCGCCCTCGCATGCGAATTCTCGACGGGCTACGACGAGATTGACCTAGAGCCCATACTCTACGAGCTCGGTGTCAAACCTATAAGGAAAGCTACAAAGAAAGGGAAAGGTGCTACGTGATGGACGCCAATGTGTACATAAACGGAAAACTCATCGGGACGCATCCCAAACCGAAGCAGTTGCTGCAGAAGATTAAGGACCTTAGGAGAACGGCAAAGGTCTCACTGCAGACCAACGTCGCATACTTCGAAGATCCCAACGAGGTGTATGTTAACACCGATGCGGGAAGGGCCAGACGCCCGTTGCTGGTGGTGGAAAAGGGCCAGCCCAAGATCACTGAAGGCGAGTTAAAAGCCCTTGCCAAGGGCGCTATGACCTGGGATGATCTGTTGGCCAAGGGATACGTAGAGTACCTCGACTCAGAGGAAGAGGAAAATGCCTATATCGCCATAACCCCCGAGGAGATCACACCCGAGCACACGCACCTCGAGATAAGTCCCCTTTTGATGCTAGGTATACCCACAGCCTTACTTCCCTATTCAGAGCACAATGCCTCCCCGAGGAACACCATGGGTTCCGGCATGGCTAAGCAGTCCATCGGCTTCTACGCATCCAACTACAATTTCCGCACTGATACACGGGGGCACCTGTTGCACTACCCCCAGAAGGCCATGGTGGACACCATCATCATGGATGCCATGGGCTATGACAAGAGGGCGGCCGGGCAGAACTACGTGGTGGCCGTTTTATCTTATCAAGGCTACAACATGGAGGACGCTCTGGTGTTCAACAAGGCCTCAATAGAGCGAGGTTTGGGCAGGAGCACCTTTTTTAGGGCATATGAGGCCGAGGAGAGGCGTTACCCTGGTGGGCAGGTGGACTCGTTTGAGTTGCCTGACCCAGAGATCAGGGGCTATCGCGCCGAGGAAGACTACTCCGCGGTGGGTGAGGACGGCATAGTCGAGCCCGGTTTCGATGTCAGGAGTGGGCAGGTGCTCATAGGCAAGACGTCACCACCGAGATTCCTAGAAGAGATCAGCGAATACGGCCTGGCCAAGGAGAAGCGCCGGGAGACATCTGTTACCATAAGACACGGAGAGGGGGGCACTGTGGATCTTGTGGTTCTCACGGAGAGCGTCAGCGGCAACAAGCTGATAAAGATACGAGTGAGGGACCAGAGGGTGCCCGAGCTCGGTGACAAGTTCGCTTCAAGGCACGGTCAAAAGGGCGTGATTGGCTTGATATCCCCCCAAGAGAATATGCCATTCACTGCCGATGGCGTAATGCCCGATCTGGTGATAAATCCCCACGCAATTCCCTCGAGGATGACCGTCGGGCAGGTCCTCGAGATGATAGGCGGCAAAGTGGGCGCCCTAGAAGGGAATTCCGTGGACGGCACTGTCTTCACCGGCAGGCCCGAGGACGACCTCAGAGAGGCCCTTACGGCGAACGGGTTCAAGCACAATGGTAGGGAGGTGATGTACGACGGCGTGAACGGCCAGAGGATAGAGGCGGAGATATTCGTCGGCGTCGCCTATTACCAGAAGCTCCATCATATGGTGGCTGGCAAGATTCATGCTAGGTCGAGGGGACCTGTCCAGGTTCTCACCCGTCAGCCCACTGAGGGTCGGGCCAGAGAAGGCGGGCTGAGGTTCGGGGAGATGGAGAGAGACTGTCTCATCGGATACGGAGCTGCCCTACTGCTGAAAGAACGCCTCTTGGACGAGAGCGACCGCCACATAATGCAGGTCTGCGAGAAGTGCGGGTCCATCGCGGTATACGACCGGATGAGGGATACCGTCTATTGCTCCATCTGCGGCAAGGACATCGACGCGGCTGAAGTGGAAGTCTCGTACGCATTCAAGCTGCTCTTAGACGAATTGAAGTCCCTGGGAATAAACCCGACGCTATTGCTAGGGGATAAGGCATAGAGTGGAGGATGAGGAGTAGATGAGGATAACCCCAAAGAAAATAGACGGCATAAAATTCGGCGTGCTCTCACCAGAAAACATCAGGAAGATATCCGAGGTAAAGGTGATAACCGCGGACACCTACGACGAGGACGGTTACCCCATAGAGGGAGGTCTCATGGACCCCAAGTTGGGCGTGGTTGATCCAGGTTTGAAGTGTAAGACCTGCGGGAGCCGTGTTGGGGACTGCCCCGGGCATTTCGGCAGAATCGAACTCGCAAGGCCTGTTTCCCACGTGGGCTACGCCAAGGTCATTCATAAGGTTCTCAGAGCGATTTGCAGCTCCTGCGGCCGCCTCATATTGCCCGACGAAAAGATAGAGGACTACAAGAGCCAGCTCCGGCGCGCCAGGAGAATCGGGAAGCGCAACACGAATATCTTAAAGGACCTCTTCAAGACCGCTAGACTCAGCTCTAAGTGCCCGTACTGCGGGGAGGAGCAGTTCGACGTAAAGCTCGATAAGCCCACCACCTTTCTAGAAAACAAGAATAGGCTCTCACCAACGGACATCCGGTCACGCATGGAGAAGATAAATGATACGGATGCCGAGCTCATGGGATTTGACCTAGGGGTGGCGCGTCCCGAGTGGCTGATACTCACGGTTTTGCCGGTTCCGCCAGTCACTGTCAGGCCCTCCATCACCTTGGAGTCCGGCGAGCGGAGCGAGGATGATCTTACCCACAAGCTTGTGGATATACTGAGGATAAATCAGAGGCTGATGGAGAACGTGGAGGCAGGTGCGCCTCAGCTCATCGTTGAGGACCTCTGGGAGCTTCTCCAGTATCACATCACCACTTACTTTAACAACGAGGTCGCAGGTGTACCCCCTGCTAGGCACAGGTCAGGTCGACCCTTGAAGACCATGACCCAGCGGCTGAAGGGAAAGGAAGGGCGCTTTCGTAGCAACCTCTCGGGCAAAAGGGTCAACTTCTCCGCCAGAACTGTGGTCACGCCCGATCCTAACATAAGCATCAATGAGGTGGGAGTCCCGGCGATGATGGCAAGGGAGCTGACCGTTCCGATCATGGTAACGTCCGCTAACATTGAACACCTCAAACAACTCGTGGCCAATGGGCCAGATAATTATCCCGGCGCCAACTACCTGGAGCGCGTCGATGGCAGTAGGGTGCGTCTCGGGAAGATAAAAAACATTGAGGAGGCGCTCGAGAAGGTCGAGATTGGGGGCCGCGTCCACCGCCATCTCGTGAACGGAGACGTGGTATTGTTCAACAGGCAACCATCTCTCCACCGGATGAGCATCATGGCCCATGAGGTGAAGGTCATGCCATTTAAGACCTTCAGGCTCAACCTTTGCGTCTGTCCGCCCTACAATGCGGACTTCGATGGGGATGAGATGAACATGCATGTCATCCAGGGTGAGGAAGCACGGGCAGAGGCCCGGGTGCTCATGCGGGTTCAGGAGCAGATCCTCTCGCCCCGTTTCGGTGGCCCCATCATCGGAGGTATCCATGACCACATATCGGGGGCGTATATATTCACGAGGAAGGAGACCGTGTTCAATAGGGTGGAGGCCCAACAGTTAATGTATTCTGCTGACATAAGCGATCCCCTCCCGGAGCCCGTCAAGATAAATGGCGAGGAATATTATACCGGTAAGCAGCTTTTTAGCATGCTCCTGCCCAAGGACCTCAATCTGACATATAAGGCCAAACTCCCGGAAAAGGGCGATGGCGAAGGTGCGGAGGATATCGCCATGGTGATCATCGAAAACGGGATCCTACTCCAGGGGGTCATGGACGAGAGGTCCTTCGGTGCCTTTGCCGGAGAACTCCTTGATAGACTCGTCAAGGACTACGGAACCAACGTGGCAAGTGAGTTCCTGGACAAGGCCACTACCCTCGTGGTGCAAGTTATCTCGACCAAGGGATTCTCCACAGGCCCAGACGATGAGGATCTGCCGAGGGAGGCCCTGGAGAGGATTGAAGAGATGCTCGACAACGCGGAGGATAAGGTGACGGAGCTCATAAAGGCTTTCGACGAGGGAATACTGGAGCAACTTCCTGGCAGGACCCTCGAGGAGACCCTTGAGATGCGAATCATGCAGACCCTGAGCGAGGCCAGGGACAAGGCCGGGGGCGTCGCCAACGATTACCTTGAGAAGGAATCAACGCTGTTGAAGAGAGACAACAGCGCCCGAATAATGGCTGTCACCGGAGCGAGAGGCAGCCTTTTGAATCTAACCCAGATGTCCGCATGCATAGGCCAGCAGGCTGTGAGAGGAGAGAGGATCGCAAGGGGGTATGTGGATAGGACGCTTCCCCACTTCACGGCCGGCGACAAGAGTGCGAAGGCCAAGGGGTTCGTCAAGTCCAGCTACAAGAGCGGGCTCAGTCCATTGGAATACTTTTTCCACAGCATGGGCGGGCGCGAGGGCCTCGTGGACACGGCAGTCAGAACATCTCAGAGCGGATACATGCAGAGGCGGCTTATCAACGCTCTCCAGGACCTGAAAGTAGAGTACGACACTACCGTCAGGGATACGAGAGGGGTCATAGTCGAGTTCAAACACGGGGAAGATGGCGCTGACACCTCGCGGACGGATTGGGGCGAGGCCGTGAACGTGAAGAAGATAGTCAGCAGGTATTCTAGGAGCAAGGATTAGGATGGATAAGAAGATCGAGGCGAAGCTGAAAAAGATAAAGGAACAGATATCAGAGCACATCTACTTGGCTTTAGTCATGGAGCTCGAATCGGCAGATGTCGCCCTGAAGGATGTTGACTCCATCCTCGAAGAGGTCAAGAAGAGATACGAATACTCCCTGGTGGAGCCCGGTGAGGCCGTGGGCGTCGTAGCTGCCCAGAGCATGGGGGAGCCGAGCACCCAGATGACCATGAGGACGTTCCACTACGCCGGTGTGGCCGAGCTCAACGTCACCCTAGGTCTGCCGAGGATAATCGAGATCGTGGACGCGCGCAAGATACCCTCTACGCCGACAATGACCATCTTTCTCGAAGATGAGTTCGCCGGTGATAGGGATAAGGCCAAGGGAATCGCAAAGCAGATTGAGACCCTGACCGTCGGAGACGTCATATCCAAGTACGAGACCGACTTAATTGAGTCTAAGGTGATCCTGCATCTCGACAAGTACGAGATGAAGCGGAGGGACCTTGGGGCTTCTGAAATCGTTGCCAAACTGGGATCTCTCAAAGCAGAGGTAGAATGGGATAAAAAGAAGATATCGTTGAAGCTTCAGTCGCCATCTCTGAAGGAGCTTCGAAAGCTCGCCAACAAGGCCCGGGAGATATATCTGCGGGGCATCAAGGGCATCCAAAGGGTTGTGATGCGCAAGGAGAGCGAAGGTTACGTCATCTACACCGAGGGATCGGACCTGAAGGACATACTACGGATCGAGGGTGTGGATATAAGCCGGACCAAGACCAATGATATCCTGGAGATAGAAAAGGTCCTCGGCATAGAGGCGGCTAGAAACGCCATCGTGAACGAGATACTAGACACCCTTGATGAACAGGGCCTCAAGGTGGACGTTCGCCACCTAATGCTCATAGCAAGTATGATGACCATTGACGGCTCCGTTAAGGCCATAGGTCGGCATGGCGTATCTGGGCAGAAGGCCTCGGTCCTCGCCAGGGCGGCCTTCGAGATAACAGTCGACCACCTCTTGATGGCGGGTGTTAGCGGGGAGATTGAGGAGCTCGCTGGGATAGTGGAGAACGTCATAGTGGGCCGGCCCGTTAGGCTTGGTACTGGCATGGTGGAGCTCGTCATGGGCCAGGAGCAAGAGGAATCGGAGGGGTAATAAAGTGAACATCGAGAGAGCGATACGGCAGGCCGTGGTAACTGGGAAAGTTACCCTTGGAGAGAAGGAAACCGCTCAGGCCGTGAGGGGCAAGAAGGCCAAGCTGGTTATTGTGGCCCAGAACTGCCCTGGACCCTTAAAGGAGAACCTAGACCTCCTTTCAACGCGTTTCGACATGCCGGTCTATAAGTTCGATGGGACCTGCCTGAAACTGGGCGCCGTCTGCGGTAAGCCCTTTCTTGTATCCATGTTGGGGGTCATCGAGGCAGGGGAGTCGAGCGTCCTGGAACTTTCCAGGAAACAATAGTAGAAAGTGTTATAACGATGAATGTGAAATTATCAGCCGACGAGATACGTTACATGGCTCTCCTCGAGAAAACGACTGGTGCGGTCAGTAAGGACTGCCTGGTGGACGAGGCGGACAATAAAATCGTTTCCGTCGTTAATAAGGGCGACATGGGACTGGCAATCGGCCGGAAAGGGACCAAGATCCAGACCGTTCAGCAGAACCTAGGCAAGACGGTCGAGGTGGTCGAATACTCCGACGATCCAGCCGAGTTCGCCAAGAATCTATTCCACCCCTACAGGGTTTTGGGTGTCTCGCTTGAAGATGGCGACGGGAACAAGGTAGCCCTCGTGGAGGTCGATGTCAGGGACACGGATCGAGTGAGAGGGCCGAGAGGAAAGAACCTCGAGAAGGCGAGGACCTTGTCCCAGAGGCATCATGGAATAGACATCAAGATCGTCTGAGGTATTAAGATGGCGAAGAAACCGAAAGGAGAAGGCTCTGGAAAGAAGCTGAGCAATAGAAGAAGGAAGTTCAGATGGAACTCCCCGAAGTACAAGAAGCGGGTGCTCAAGCTCAAGGTGAAGTCCAACCCTCTAGAGGGTGCCCCTATGGCGAGGGGGATTGTGTTAGAGAAGGTGGGCATCGAGGCCAAGCAGCCTAACTCCGCCATACGGAAGTGCGTCAAGGTCCAGCTCATAAAGAGCGGGCGGCAGGTAACGGCCTTCACCCCGGGGAACGGCGCCATAAACTTCATCGATGAACACGACGAGGTAGTGATAGATGGCATAGGCGGGAGAAAAGGAGGGAGCATGGGCGATATACCGGGAGTGAGGTTCAAGGTCATAAAGGTGAACAACGTTTCCCTCGAAGAGATGGTTAAGGGCAAGAAGGAGAAACCCTTGCGGTAGGTGTTTTGTACATGATGGAGTTCAAGATATTTGGATTGTGGGACGTCGGCGAGGTGGAGGTGAGAGATCCCAGCTTGAAGGCATGCATAAACCTCAAGGCCATCAGCATACCCCACAGCGGCGGCAGGCACTCCGGCCCATTTGGGAAGTCCAACGTGAACATAGTGGAGAGGCTGATTAACAGGATCCTGATCACGGGGCACGACGGCAAGAAGCACAAGAGGTCGAGCGGGAGAAACACGGGCAAGAAGCATCGGGGCTCCAACATCGTGAAGGATGCATTCACCATAATCGAGAAGAAGACGAAGAAGAACCCTGTGCAGCTCCTCGTGGAGGCGGTTTCCAACACCGCTCCAAGGGAAGACACCACCAGGATAAAATACGGTGGGGTGGCCTATCACCAGAGCGTGGACATATCGCCCCTGAGGCGATTGGATTTGGCTTTAAGGTTTATTTCGGTGGGGGCTGCGAGGAACGCTTTTAAGAGCAAGAAATCCATGGCGCAGTCTTTAGCCGCGGAGATAGTTTCGGCGGCCAACTACGATTTGAAATGCTTTTCGATCTCGAAGAAAGAGGAATTGGAGAGGATTGCCAAGGCCGCTCGATAGGCCTTGACTTGTTTTGATTGAGGCGTGAAAATGGGTAGACGCGAGGATATGCTGAAAAAGGTTGAGAACCTCATGGACGATCGTGAGTTCATAAGGAATATAGGCATAGTTGCCCACATCGACCACGGCAAGACCACCCTGAGCGATAACCTTCTGGCTGGAGCCGGCATGATCTCCGAGGAGCTCGCGGGACAGCAGCTCTATTTGGATTCGGACGACCAGGAGCAGATAAGGGGCATAACCATAGACGCCGCCAACGTATCCATGGTACATGATTTCAAGGGGAAAAGCTATCTCATCAACATGATAGACACCCCGGGGCACGTGGACTTCGGTGGGGATGTCACCAGAGCCATGCGCGCCGTGGACGGTGTCCTCGTCGTGGTGGACGCAGTGGAGGGAGTGATGCCACAGACGGAGACTGTGCTAAGACAAGCACTCAAGGAGAGGGCCCGGCCGGTTCTATTCATAAACAAGGTGGACCGGCTGATAAACGAGCTTCGTCTGACCCCCGAAGCCATGCAACAGAGGTTCGTCCATGTGATCACCGAGTTCAACAAGATAATCAAGGCCATGGCTCCTGAAGAGTTCAAGGGGAAGTGGCAGGTACACGTGGAGGATGGGAGCGTTGCCTTCGGCTCAGCTTTCAACCACTGGGCCATAAACGTTCCAACTATGAAGGAGTCCGGCATAACCTTCAAGGACATCATCGAGTACAACCTGGAGGAAAGGCAAAAAGAGCTCGCCAAGAAGGCGGATCTCACTGCTATAGTCCTGGACATGGTGGTGAAGCATCTCCCGACGCCCTTGGAGGCCCAGCCGTATAGGGTCCCCCAAATTTGGGGGGGAGACATGGAGAGCGACGCCGGGAAGGCCATGACGGAGTGCGATATGGGCAGCAAGCTCGCAATGATGATAACTGACCTTAGTATTGACCCCCAGGCCGGCGAGGTGGCCACCGGAAGGATTTTCTCTGGCACGTTGAGGAAAGGCACGGAAGTGACCCTTGTGAACGCCCAGGCTAAGGTCAGGGCCCAGCAGGTAGGGGTGTACATGGGCCCAGAGCGCATGAACACGGACCACGTGGGGGCGGGCAACATCGCTATGGTGGTGGGCTTGAGGAACGTTCGTGCGGGAGAGACTGTCACCGAGGCAGAGACTATATTTGAGCCCTTCGAGGAGATAAAGCACTATTCGGAGCCCGTTGTAACGGTTGCAATTGAGGCCAAGAGGCCCAGGGATCTTCCCAAGCTCGTCGATGCCCTTAACATCACCGCAAGGGAGGACCCGACGACCGCCGTTCAGATAAACGAGGAGACGGGCGAGCACCTGTTGTCTGGAATGGGTGAGCTGCATTTGGAGATCATAACTCACAGGATACGGGAGCGAGGGGTGGAGATTGAGGTGTCCCCGCCCATCGTGGTATATAGGGAGGCTGTGGAAACGGTGTCCCCGGAAATCGAGGGCAAATCCCCTAACAAGCACAACAAGTTCTTTTTCGTGGTCGAGCCTTTGGAGGAGCCCGTATTCAATGCCCTCACCCAGGGCGAGCTGAAGGTGGCGAGACTCAAGGGCAAGGAGCGTTCCAAGGCCTTTGAGGAGGTCGGTATGGACAAAAAGGAGGCCAAGGGCGTTGTGGATGTCTACGAGAACAACGTCTTCCTTGAGGTTACTAGAGGTATCACGTACCTACACGAGGTCATCGGTCTCATCCAGGAGGGCTTCCACGAGGCCATTGATGCTGGGCCATTGGCCAAGGAGAAGGTCCTCGGCGTGAAGGTTAAGCTGGTGGATGCGACCCTTCACGAGGATTCCATTCACCGCGGTCCAGCCCAGGTTATACCAGCGGTCCGGGGCGCTATTAGGCAGGCCATGATACAGGCAAATGCCCACATCATGGAACCCAAGCAGAAGGTCTTCATCCACGTCCCCCAGGACTATATGGGCGCCGCCACCAGGGAGATCCAGAGCAGAAGGGGGCAAATCATCGATATGCGCCAGGAGAATGATCTAATGTTCATAGACGCCAAGTGCCCAGTGGCGGAAATGTTCGGATTCGCGGGCGATATTCGTTCTGCTACCGAGGGCAGGGCGCTATGGGCCACGGAGTTCGCGGGCTTCGAGAAACTTCAGGCGGATCTACAAGAGGAAGCAATCAAAAAGATAAGACAAAGGAAAGGTTTAAATTAATACATGAGGTAGTACCTGAATAGGAGGTAAATGGATATGGCGACTCAGAAACCACATTTGAATTTGGTCTTTATTGGACACGTGGATCACGGGAAGTCCACATGTGTCGGTAGATTGATGTACGAGATGAAGATGGTTCCCGAGCACATCATAAAGCAGTACAAAGATGAGGCCGCTAAGATAGGGAAGGCGACCTTCGAGTTCGCATGGGTCATGGACAAGCTCAAAGAGGAGAGGGAACGGGGTCTGACCATCGATATAGCCCACCAGAAGATGGAGACCGGCAAGTACTACTTCACGGTCATAGATGCTCCCGGCCACAGGGACTTTGTAAAGAACATGATTACTGGCGCGAGTCAAGCGGATGCCGCAGTTTTGGTAGTGGATGCTGCCCAGCGCGATGAGTCAGGGGGGCTTATGCCCCAGACCAAGGAGCACGTTTTCCTCTCAAGGACCCTTGGTATAAACCAGATCATTGTAGGCATCAACAAGATGGACGCCGTGAAATTCGAACAGAAGAAGTTCGACGAGCTCAAAGGGCTCTTGGAGAAGCTCTTCGGCATGGTAGGCTACAAGGCCGAGCAACTCACTTTTCTGCCCATGTCTGGCCTTAAGGGCGACAACATCAAAGCAAAGAGCGATAATCTGCCGTGGTTCGACGGGCCCACCCTTTTGGAGGCCGTCGACGCATTGAAGGTGCCGGAGAAGCCAACTCAACTGCCATTGAGGATGCCTGTGCAGGACGTCTATTCTATCACGGGCATTGGCACTGTGCCAGTTGGCAGGATCGAGACAGGCCTTATGAAGGTCGGCGAGACTGTTGTGTTTGAGCCCGCTGGTGTCAGCGGCGAGGTGAAGAGCATCGAGATGCACCACGAGAACATCAATACGGCCGAGCCTGGCGACAACGTGGGCTTCAACGTCCGCGGCGTGGGCAAGAACGACATTCGGAGGGGCGACGTCTGTGGTCCCACCAAGAACCCACCCACAGTGGCCAAGGAGTTCACAGCCCAGATAGTAGTATTGCAGCACCCTAGCGCCCTTACGGCCGGTTATACCCCTGTTTTCCACTCGCATACCGCCCAGGTGGCGTGCAAGATAACCGAGCTTATTAGCAAGCTCGATCCCAAGACCGGGAACGTGCTGGAGAAGGGGCCCAAGTTTTTGAAGGCCGGTGACGCAGGCGTCATCAGGGTGGAGCCCACCAGGCCAATGGTCATCGAGAAGGTGAAGGACATACCCCAGATGGGTAGGTTCGCCATAAGGGACATGGGCAGCACCGTTGCGGCTGGCATGGTAGTGGACATAACGCCAGCAAAGTAGGTGAATTTTCAAGATGCAGCAAGCAAGGATCAAGTTGACTGGACTCGACCATAAAAAGCTCGAGGATGTGTGCTCTCAGGTGAAGGAGATTGCAGAGAAGACGGGCGTCGCCATGTCCGGGCCAATTCCCCTTCCTACCCATAAGCTCAGGGTGCCTGTACGAAAGTCGCCCTCGGGCGACGGTACCGCCACTTGGGAGAGATGGGAGATGCGCATCCACAAGCGCCTCATAGACATAGAGGCGGACGAGCGGACCATGCGCCAGATAATGCGGGTCAACGTGCCCGACGGCGTGAACATCGAGATAGAGCTTAGAGCCTAGATCCTACTTTCTGCATGCCGGGGTCGCCAAGCCCGGTATGGCGCAAGCCTGGAAATCCCAAATTAATTAAGACCAGAGAGCTTGTGTACCTCGTGTACTCAGGGGTTCAAATCCCCTCCCCGGCGCCTTTTTCATTTTGTAGCGGCAACTCACCATTTTTTTTAATTAGATATCAGAGAATTTCATTTTTGACATAGAAACCCTAAAACTAAGTGTAAACACTTTATACTAGTTAAAATTAATTTATTTAGTATATCCGGAGGTGAGGAGAGATATGGATGAAAAGAAACATATTCTAGCCAAACTTGCGCCCGTGCTCGTTGTCGGTGGCCTTATAGTATTCGCGTGGGCGTTCTATTCGGGAACTATGACCGTTAGTTTGCTCATCAGCGGGGTTATCGCAGGGCTTGCAGGAGCCTTAGCTATGTCCATTGTTATGATGATGATGGATAAGATGGGTATGAAGATGGATGTTGTAATTCCACAGATGGTGTCTGCCAACATTGGTCTTGAAAGCATGTGGATGGGAGTGCACTTCGTTACGGGGATAAGTTTCGCCCTCGGCTACATCATTATATCCGGTATATTGGGCTTCTCAT
>CBDUVV010000004.1:0-18920 GCA_965370755.1 uncultured archaeon
ATTCATAATGGATGCCGTCACGTCCTTGGGGGGGGATTATGTTGAGACCGACAAGTGGGGCGTCGACCTGTGCATCTCCGGATCCCAGAAGTGCCTTGCGGCTCCTCCTGGCTTAGCCATGGTGAGCGTGAGCCCACGCGCCTGGGAGGTCATAGAGAATAACGATACGAAAAACTATTACCTCAACCTAGCCTCCTACGGGAAGTCCCTTCGCAAGAAGACAACCCCGTTCACCCCATCCGTCACTTTGATCTACGGATTGAAAGCAGCCCTTGAGGAATTAAAAGAGGAAGGATTGGAAAATACGATTAATCGCCACAGGAGGATGGCTGTGGCATGCAGAGCCGCGGTGAAGGCCATGAATCTCGGTCTATTACCTCTTGAAGAGGTGGCGTCGAATACTGTTACCGCCATCTTGGCCCCTGAGGGCGTGGACGCGAACGTGATAAGAAAGGGTGTGAAGGAGAATGGCTACGCCTTCGCAGGCGGACAGGAGCACCTCAAGGGGAAGGTATTTCGAATCGGGCACATGGGCAATATAGGCGAGGAGGACCTATTATCCGCCCTCGGGGTTTTGGAGAAAGTCCTCGGGCAACTAGGCCATAATTTAGAAGAGGGCCGTGGTGTTAAGGCCGCCAAGGATGCCCTCGGGTAAATAAATTTGTCACCCAAGCTTCGTTATATCATTAGGGACATGGTAGACTTCCCACCGGATTTTACCCTCATTTATAATATTCCTCAGCTTCCGCTGCTTGGTAGTTAGGTCACTTTTGCCGCTTTTTATCTCTAAGAATACTATTTCCTCTGGGTTGCCAGTGCTCAAACCATTAAAAACTAGTAGGTCAATTGGGGTGCCGATGAATCTCACATCTGTAGGATCATATTTGAAGTCTGGTAAGTAGGGCGCCAGTTGTTCGCTGAACTTGCCACCGAGGGTTGCTCTACTTCCTTCAATCGCATCTTTCCTGATATCTTTCTCCAACAACTTGAATTCTACCTTTGTAGCGTATTTTCTGCCCAACCAGAAACCGATGGCTAGGATCAGAAATGCTACAACTAAAACAGCTATACTTTCTATGTCCATTGTATCACACTATTTCGGATGTAGCATAAAGGATAATATTTTTTGCCAAGGCATTGAAAACTGATTTTAATGGTTGTCTTAGTTCAATTCCAAAAGTGATAAGTAGCTTTATTCATTATTTTAGGCCATGAACATCCCAAGGCTTGTACTGGGAGGCACCAACAGCAGGGCGGGTAAGACGGTAATATCCATAGGTCTGATGAAGGCCTTAATGGAGAGGGGTCTTGTGGTCCAGCCCTACAAGGTTGGCCCGGATTTCATCGACCCCAGCTATCATGATTTTGTGACCGGAAGGCGCTCCAGGAACCTAGATGGCTTCATGATGAGGGACGAGGACATACGGGAGTGTTTTGTTCGTAATGCATCCGGCGCAGACATCGCAATCGTCGAGGGAGCCATGGGACTGTTCGACTCCCACGATGCCGTGGATGAGAGGGGGAGCACGGCCCACGTAGCCAAGGTCATTGATTCCCCAGTGGTGGTCATCGCCAATGTAGAGCGCATCGCGAGGAGCGCAGCTGCCCTCGTCACTGGCTTCAAGGTCTTTGACGCTGATGTGGACGTGTGTGGGGTGATCCTCAACAGGTTGGGCACTGAGAGGCATATCCAGAAGGCCCGGACGGCGGTGGAGCAGCTCGCAGACATGAGGGTCTTCGGGGCCCTGCCGAGGGATCCCAAAGTGGAGATACCGGAGAGGCATCTTGGTCTCGTACCGGCGTATGAGCGGGAGAGGATTCATGAACTCTTCGATTATCTGGGAAGGTTTGTGGAAGAGCACCTCGACGTCGATGGACTGATAGAATCCGCAGGGGAGGCTGGTGAGATGGAAGAAGGCAATGTAAATCCTGTGTTCCAAAGGCGGGAGGATGGCGATGAAGTTTCAATAGGAGTCATCCGCGATAGGGTCTTTACCTTCTATTACCAGGATAACATCGATGCATTGGAGAGTCAAGGCGCTAAGATAGTATACATAGACTCTGTAAACGACAGGAGACTTCCCGATGTGGATGCCCTGTACATTGGAGGCGGATTCCCGGAGGTATTCGCAGGTGAACTTGAGGCGAATTTGGGTCTTAGAGAGGACATCAAAAGATTTTGTGAGCAAGGCGGGCCGGTCTTTGCGGAGTGCGGTGGTCTGATGTATCTGGGTGAAAGCATCGTGGGGGGCGACAAGGAATACAGTATGGTGGGCTATCTGCCCATAAAGACCAAGATGAAGAATAGTTTCCAGGCCCTCGGCTACACCATTGCCGAAGCCTCGGAGGACAACCTCGTGAGCAAAAGGGGCGATAGGGTGGTGGGCCACGAGTTCCATCATTCCGAAATAGAAGTCCTGGGCGACTTGAAGTATGCGTATGAAATGCGTCGTGGAAAAGGTATAACGGGAGGTAAAGACGGCATCGTTAAGGGCAACACCCTAGCGACATATTCCCATCTCCATGTCATCTCGTACCCTCCCATGGTAGAGCGTTTGTTGGACCGTGCAAAAAGGTTTAATAAGGAGAAAGCAAAGGTGTGAAAGATGCCCAGACTAAGACCTATTCCTATGAAAAAGGTCAGCGCCATCTTCATGGAGGACGCCAGAGAGGAGGTGCTTAGGAAACTCAAGGAGAGGGGTATCTTGGAGTTTTCAGATATATTCGCCTTGGGCGACGTGGACCACGCATCACCCGGGGAAATACGGGTGAAGGCTTCTGACCTCCTCACCAAGGTCGAAGACATAACCGAAGTGTTGTCAGAACATGTCGATGAGGGGAAGATCCGGGACATTGAAAAGGTCGAAGTGGAGGAAGGAGACCCATACGAAATTTTCAGTGCGGCGGACGAAAAGCTGTTTATCGTGGGTGAGAAGGTCATGGACAAGTCGGCTCGATTGGAGACGATCTCGGTGGAAAGGGAGGATCTCTTGGAACTTAAAGAAAGGCTTGTCGTTTTAGAGAAACTTAATCTAAACCCAGGCGATATCAGCGGCATCAGAAGCATGCGTGTGATCATGGGTTTGATCCCGGCAAAGGAATTGAAAGAACTGAATGAGGGTATTAAGGGTGTGAGCAGAGAGATAATATTCTCTTCTGCCCCGGTGGACAAGAAAACCGTTGGGATCGTGGTGTTATTCTTCAACGAACACGAGGTCGACGTCAGCGGCGTTCTACGTCTGCATCGCTTTGAGGAGATCCAAATTCCCTTGCGCTTCCACACCACGGTGAAGGATGCAATGGAGAAGATAGACGGTGAGATGCAGTCTCTCGATGAGGAAGAGGAAAAAATCGACCAGGAACTCGCCAAGATCGGCTCCGAGGCGATACCGGATTTCTTACGGCTGAGGGAACTATTGAGCATTGAGAAATACCTTGACGAGTCCAACCGGTTTCTCGGCAAAACTCAGAGGACTTATGCCTTCACCGGCTGGGCGCCTGCCGACCGGGCCCAAGAGGTGGCGGATATAGTGAGGAAGGCATCCAAGGGGGTGTGCAGCGTATCCATCGAGGACCCAAAGAGGGACGAGAAGCCTCCGACGCTAATTACGAATCCCTCTCCGGTGCAGCCCCTGGAACTGCTCATCGATACCTATGGGGCGCCCGCCTACGACGAGATAGACCCCACAATGTTCATCGCTATCACATTCCCGCTAATCTTCGGATTGATGTTCGGGGACATAGGGCAAGGTGCGTTGGTCCTGTTAATCGGGTACTTGATGGGGTACAAGTTTGACCTGGGAGACAGTCCTAGGAAACTCGGCCGCATACTAGTCCTCTGCGGAATATCGGCGGTGTTCTTCGGCTTCATGTATGGGAGCATCTTTGGGCTGGAAGGAGAGCATATACAACGTTACTTGGGCTTCGAACTGCATCCCCTATGGTTGAACCCCCTTGAAAGCACTTCAACACTCATAGGTTTCGCACTGCGCTTGGGCGTATTCCTATTGATCGCGGGCTGCATCCTTAACATAATCAACGAGGCCAGTCACAAGCGCTATGCAGATATCATAGTGAGCCCCTTCGGGCTCCCTGGAATATGGTTACTCCTAGCCGGATACTATCTCGTATCTAAGCACGGTGTGGATATATCGTCCCTGACCCAGGATATCCTAATTGTGCCCGGTGTCATCCTCCCGTTTTTCACATTGGCCATCGGGGAGCATTACGTATCCAAGCTGTCCCTGCCCATGGCATTTTTCGAGGCCTTCGACAACATATCCCGTTTCCTCGTTAACAGCATATCCTACATTAGGGTCATGGCCCTCGCCGTGGTCCACGGGGCTCTGAACATGATCATGGTAACCATTATGGAGCTGATGCCTCCCGGAGTAGTTGGAACAACCGCGAAGGTTTTGATCTTCGTTGCGGGCAACCTGGCCATACTCGTATTGGAGATGTTCGTTTCCTTCATCCAGACGCTGAGGCTTCATTACTACGAATGGTTCTCGAAGTTTTACGCTGGAGACGGGAAAAGATTTATCCCCTTCCAAGTAATAAGAAAATACACATCTTTAGGAGGTGAATAAATTTGCGGTGGAACCAAATAATCTTGATTACATTTTTGCTGTTATCAGTTGGAACAGCCTACGCTGCTGAAGAGACTGCTGCTGAGGCAGAAGCAAAAGCAGATGGGCTTGCAACCCTCGGCCTTGGCTTGGGTATAGGCCTCACTGTGGGCCTTGCTGCAGTCGGAGCCGGTCTTGCCATAGGCCACACTGGTGCAGCTGCCATAGGCGCAATAGCCGAAAAACCTGAGATGGCTACATGGGGACTCATCATAGTCGCCCTTGCAGAAGGAATAGCCCTCTATGGGTTAGTTATAGGCTTCATGCTTATAGGGAAGCTTTAAAATCCGGAGATAAGGACTGTCTCTTCGATCTTTTCGACGGGCAGTCCGGACTCTTTTCCTTTTAATATCGCCACTACATTGCGAATCTCGTTTTCTTTGAGGTTTAGATAGGCAATTGGCAGGCCTATGTGGAATCGGTCCCCGTAAAAGACGTACCTGTATTGTTTGAACATATACTTTTGGAATTCTCTCTCAAGGCCATGGAGGGAACCTGTACTCTCATATTCCCTTACCCCTTGAGTTACTATATCTCTGTATTTTGTGTCCACGAGCTGGGTGGGGAGCTCGGATATGCTCCGCAGGTTTATCAGGTTCCTCAGGTGCGCGTCTTTTAGGGCATAGCGATACGGTATAAGGGACTCCCATGCAAGGGCCTCGTCGGTTCCCATTAGGCGTAGCGCCGTCATACAGTTCTTGTAGTCGATCTCCACCCCAATGAGCATCCTAACCATCTCTTTGTCCTTTCCCTTCATCTTTCCCATGATCTCTCCAAGTCTTCCAAAGATGTACGTGTCGAGGGCAACTAAGAACGGGTAAGGATTGTTGTCCTCCTTGTGGGAGGCCATAGCCTTCTTGAGGACTTCATAGTACTCCGTTAACTTGAGCATCTCCACCATCTCTTCGATGGTCTCCATTTGAAGGAGCTTGTCCACCGTCTCCTTTGTTATGGTGCGGTAGAGAACGAAGGGGTAGTGCTCGACCTTCGTCTTGGAGAGCTTCATTATTATGAGAGTCTTCAGACTGATTATCTCGAGCTTCTTTGCGTATCGCTCCAAGAAGGTCCGGGAGAGCCCCACCACTGATTTGGTCAACTTTTCGTAGTCATGAACGAGGCTCATAACGAGGGCATCCTCCACGTCTCTGAGAGACGGCGATGTCAACTTGGCCAGTTCCCCTCCGTAAGAGGTTTTGAGGAATGACAGGGCGTCCTCAAGGCTTGGGGACTCTATCATGGACCGAATCTGGGCAGGCTCCAATAGATAGGATCGCATGGCGCCTATTCTGGCGTTCACGAAGGCATATTGAGCTATGCTCATCGTTGGCGCGCTCCCGTTTTTTTTCTGTAGGTGTGCAATCCAATCATCGCTCCCACGATAAAGGCTAGTATTATACCGAGTACGATACCGAGTACGGAGGATTTTTTGGACGTAAGCATATATATCTTTTGAAGAAACCGGATGCTCAATGTCAGGGTGGATATGGTAACGGTGGAAAAGAAAATCACGGCGAAGGCAAGCTTCTTGTTCATGCTCCTCCACGTTCCGCGAGCATGAAGTCCACAACGCCAATAACGTCGTCCTTCTCGACCTTCCCATCATTCCACGCCAAAAAAACAGCTTCTTTAACGGTCCTGCTCTTGTCCAGTTTCGCCGGTTTTTCGTCCACCAGGGACATGACGTTCCCGAGGGGATGCCTCGCGTATGCCGACATGAAGGAGAGGTGGTGCCTCGGTATTTGGAGGGGCTTTATTTTAATCATGGCGATCTGTCCCTTTTTAACATTGACCCTCTGGTCGGCGAAGACAACCCTCGCTCCCCTATGGATGCCACCTCCAGATGTCTCGTATGATATCTCGTAAGCCTTGTCCACTAGGTCCTTGATTCTCCATTTCATATCCTCTACCTCCACCGCTTGGAACGTGTTCCCTCGAATTTCTTACTTGAGGAGTGATAATTAAAGGACCATCTCCTGGCGACGTCTCTTGTTGTTATGAGTCCTACGATCTCACCGTTCTCCATCACAGGGAGCCGCCTTATATGCTGGAGATTGAAAATCTCACTGGCTTTTTCTATGCTAGCGTTGCTGTCGATGGTATAACGAAGCTCGCTCATAACGTCACCGGCCTTCACGGATTTCGGATCCAGGTCCCGGGCTAAAACCTTTATTATTATATCTCTTTCTGTTACCATACCGTAGTCCAGGGGGTTGACCTTTATCAGCACGGATCCTATGTCCTTATCCTTCATTACTCTGGAGACTTCTAGGACACTGCTATCTTGATTTATCATTGTCGCGTCATGCATTATATCCTTGACAGACATCTACCTCGACCTCATCGACTTTTCCGGATACGCTAATTGTCATTGTTATTCATGATATATAAAATTATTTGCAGTCCCTCGATTTTACTTATTTCACATCGGCATATTTACCATAAGAGAACACCCTGTGCGAACTGCTCGAACTCCAACTCGCCCTTCCAAACGTCCATGCAATCGCAGGAGAAATCGGTGAGAAGATCTTTGTTCTGAGTGACCGAGAAATTCATTATCGAATTTTTAACTTCAGAGTCGCAGACCCCGCAATTGTGAGGCCCCCGCGCCTTGCCAGCTGCCGAGGGATGGCTTAAAACGGGCACCTTAAGAACATCGGCGGCCTTCTTGAGGACATCGAGTACGCTCCACAGCCAAGGAGGTCTGTATTCCTTCCTATCCCATAGGTATTCCACTAATGTTCCACGCTGTATGTTCAGGGGATTTATGGATATTCTAGAAGCCCCCATCTTCGCGAGCTCTTCTGCCGACTTTAATGTATCATGAATAGCTTCAGATTCGGTGAGAAACAGGGGTTTGAGGAGAAGGTATCCCTTCACGAGGACTCCCAGGTCCCTGCAGTTTCCTATAGCTCTATTGAACTCCTCTGTTGAAATATTCTTATTGATGCAGTCGCGTCTGATCTTATCGCTTGTTGTCTCTACTCCCAAACCGACCTCCAACTCAAAATCCGAAGCATCGATAGCTGCCCCAAGAACTTCTTCATTTATGAATTCAGGTCTGGACTCCACTTGAAGCCTATCAATCCCTCTCCCGTTCAATAGCGACAGAATACTGGATGCTGCGTCTTGGCTGATTTCAAGGGGATCAAAGAAGCTTCCAGAGTTGAAAAGCTTCAGATATTTTACGCCATCCAGTTTCTTTAATGCCGTCTTAAGGTTCGATAAAAGTTCCTCGTCCTTCGGAGGGATATCGGCTGAATCGTTTACGTAGCCACACATGGTGCACCCCGATTTCAAACCCCACCTGCATCCCCGCGTTGGTAAGATGATTACGCCCGCGTCCACCGTTCCTTGGCCTTCTAGGTAGTCTTGTTCTTTCCAGCTCACCAGCCTACCCTTTCTTTTGTGGCGTTTGAGGGACTTCTCCCTGAGTTGCTTTACTGCACTGTCGAGGGCTTGGTTAATCATCTATTAATCCACCGTCAGGGGGATTACCCCATTTTTACCCTCAAAAAATCTTTAGCAACATAGGAGTTTGAAAATACTTTCTTAGCCTCGTCCAAGAGGGGCTGTGTGTCTTTGTACCGTGGACTTATGTGGGTTAAGTAGAGGCTCTCTGCTCCACCATCCTTTGCCACCTGAGCTGCCTCCGCGCAAGTGGAGTGACGGGTTTCAACTGCATTGTCCTTTAGAGAACTTTCGAAGGTGCCGTCGTGGATTAAAAGGGCGTCCTTACAGGCCTTGACAATGTTGGGGCAGGGGCGTGTGTCGGAGGAATAGACTACTTTGTGACCCTTCTTCTTGTCGCCGAGAACGTCATCGGGCGTTATGGTCTTCCCCTCGAATACCACAGATTCCCCTCTCTGTAACTTGGAGTATAACGGGCCAGGTTTGAGGCCAAGGGCTTGTGCCTTTTCAAGAAGAAATTCCCTACCTTTTTTCTCTTCGAAAACCAGTCCATAGGCCTCGGTGTGGTGGTCTACGGCTACGGATCTTACAGTAAACTGCTCATCTTTTACCTCAAATCCGTCTTTCATGATCTCTGGGATTACGTCGAATCTTAAGGTGTATTCGCCCAGGGCGAGTATATTCTCTAGGAGGACATCGATGCCCGTGGGCCCATAAACGAACAGGGGTTCCTCTCTGCCGGCAAAGGACATAGTCTGGATCAGACCGGGTATTCCCAGAAAATGGTCCCCGTGGAAGTGAGTTACGAACAGCTTCTTTATCTTCATGTAGCTGATCTTTGACTTTATGAGCTGCCTCTGAGTTCCCTCACCGCAGTCCCAAAGTAACACCTCGTCCCGATATTTCAGGGCATGAGCCGTGTGTCCCCTATCAACGCTTGGAACGGCCGCTGTGGTGCCCAAAAACACTACTTCCATGGTCATGCTCGCAAAATTGGCTTCAATTTTATATAAATTAAGAGTATACCTCTTGAGTGAAAATGACGCCGGAGGAGATTTTGAGTATACTGCGAGAGGTCCAGATACTTAAGGAAGTGGATAGGGAAGGGTGGAAACACCGAGGCATTACAAATCCTGAGAGCGTCGCAGACCATACCCTGGGAGTTGCCTTCCTCGTAATGATGATGGCGGAGGGTGAAGACCTTGACGTCGAGAAGGCCCTCAAGATGGCGATGCTCCATGATCTTCCCGAATCAAGGGTTGGTGACATAAGCCATCATTCGCCCAAATATCCAGATAAAGTAAGGTTGGAAGAGGAGGCCGCCCAAGAGATATTTGAAGGCCTCTTTGACTATCACAAACTCTGCCAGGAATACTCAAAGGGCGAATCCCCCGAAGCGCGCCTGGTGAAAGCCGCCGACAAGCTGGAGCTTCTCGCCCAAGCCTTGAAGTATGAGATTAAAGGTCATGAAGTCAGTGATTTTTGGGATGAGGACTACAAGTTCAATGGCGTTGCAACAAAGATATACAATCTCATTAAGAACTCGCGAAAGGAGAGTAGGTGAACAATGAGAACGGATAATCTCGAAGTGATCGCAGGAGAGATTAGAGCTTGTACGACATGCAGCCTTCACGAGAGCAGGACGCACGGCGTGCCAGGGGATGGTCCTGCAAATGCTCTAATAGTCCTTGTGGGCGAGGCTCCCGGAAGGGATGAGGACGAAAAAGGACTGCCCTTTATCGGGAGGGCCGGTAGATTGTTGAACTCCGCATTGTCTGAGGCAGGCCTGATTAGAGAGGAGCTGTTCATTGCAAATATATTGAAGAGCAGGCCACCTGGCAACAGACGGCCTAGCAAGGAAGAGGTGAAGGCGTGTCTCCCGTACTTAATGAGACAATTAGAACTCATAAAACCGAGAGTGGTTGGCCTATTAGGCGGCGTGGCCACAGAGATTTTATTAGGTGAGAAAAAACTCGCACCAGTACATGGTAAGGTCTTCGAAAGGGAATACAAAATGGTCCCGACTTATCATCCCGCGGCTGTATTGAGAAACCCCCATTTTAGGGAAGTTTTGATTGAGGATCTGAGGAGTCTAAAAAATGCTGTCTGAGGAGACCAATGATTAATCCTTCTTGAGAACCGTTATCCTTCTTGTCAGGCTGCGATGAATGCGTTCGAAATGCTCCTCTACAAATGAGAAACTAAATTCTTCTGCTATCTGCGGCACGTCCAACTCTGCGGGCGATACTACACAGGCATGTCCCCCTTCTTTTAATGTCTCGTAGAATGATTTTAGGGACTGGGAGCAGAGTTCGTCAAGGCTCTGTCCATGAGTGCTAGAGGATATCCCATAGGGCAGGTCGGCTGCCAGGGCATCGAACATTTCTGGATGGCTCTCTCCAAGCTCTCTGACGTCCATAATCTCTAAATGAAAGTCTTTTAACCCATAGTGCTTCAAGTTTTTCTCGCACCCTTCGAGGGCTTGTCGGTCGGAGTCAAATCCGTAGGTTTTGTAGCCTAATAATCCCGCTTCTATCAAGAACCCTCCAGTACCGCAGAGCGGGTCAACAAAGGTGCCGCCCTTTTTGATTCTGGTCAGGTTCACAATCGCTCGGCAATTTCTAGGGAGCATGGTACCGGGCTTAAAATATGGTCGTCTGTGGGGGCGTCTGGCCTCGTACTGGGATCTATCCACGTCCCTGATAATTCTGCCCAATGCGAACTTTTCACTCAAAATTCCGAGCACTACTTCAGATGGGTTGTCGAGGTCGACCTTGAAGCCTTTATCATATAGCACTTCGCCTATCATTTTCTCAAGTTGTGCCGTGCTGAGGTCTTCGTGAAAGTTTCTAACTCTTTTTACTCTGGCTGCAAAAGAACCTTCGATCTCAACAGACTTAGATATCCCCATGATGTCCTCGTCCTTGGCATCACATACCCCGGCCAATTCACAGATTGCATGGGACATGCCAAGTCGCAAGTGAACGTCCTCAAGGCCGTCCATCTCGAGGGCGAGTACCTGTTCGAAATGATCCAATATGGAATAGGATATTCCAAGGGCATCGAGGGTGGCAAGTACTTCAGCTTCCGGCAGGGTTGGATGCTCACCGGAGAGGTAAAAATAAACCCGCATATTCAAGCTCCATATTCCGTTCCCGGTTTAAAACTTGGCTAATGCGCTCGCAATTATCCCTGACACTGTAATGAAACTGATATCTGTTGGGATGGTGTTGGTAGCGACGACGTCTACCGCGCCAGCCGAGAACAATCTGCTTACCACATTGCCCGTTAATACAGGATGCACAGAGCCCACCAGAACGTTCCTCGCATTCTGTGAGAGCAGCATCCTTATGGCCTCTGCCATGGTGCCACCCGAGTCGATCATATCGTCAACCAAAAAGACGTCTTTGCCCTCGACATCGAGGCTCTTGGGCTTCATCTCGACCTCACCGGGCCTTATCCTCATCTTCTGAAGGCAATCGGGATCACATTCAAGAACCTTGGCGATTCCCATGGCCAGGCCTTCTGCGCCTTCATCGGGCCCAATCACAACTGGGTCCTCAAATTCGTAGGTCTTAAAGTATTCCCCGAGGGTTTTATCGGCATCTAAATCGTGGGCCGGGATGTCGAAGTACTTCAGGATGTTCTTCTCGTGGATGTTGATAGTATAGAACTCGTCGGAATGCATGCTTACGTGTTTGGCGAAGACCCTCGCCGATACCGCCTCACCATCTTTGAATACTTGGTCCTGCCTGCTGTAGCCGTAGTAAGGAACCACTGTTGCGACCTTTTCTGCGCCGAGATCCTTGAGGGTTTCGAGCAAAATGAGCAGCTCGACGATGTTGGAATCCTGGGGCCTGCACGTGGATTGGAGCACAGCGCAGCTCTTGCCTTTGACGTCGCTTTCTACGCGCAGGTACAACTCGCCGTCCGGGAACCTTTTTATTGCAAGCGCTCCCAGCTCCGCTTGGCTTTCATCGGCTACCTCCTTTGAGAGGGCTTGACATGTACTGCCTGCGAAGACAACGTCTACCATTTTCAAAACTTCCAGATGTTATTATTCAAGCTAAAATGTCCGGGTATATAAATTGTGCTAAAGTTAATCTGCTAAAGGTATATAAGCCGAAGAGGCGCTAATTATGATGCACTTCTTTAGCGCCTTAGGGATTGAAGATGGTCAAGTATAAAACTACAGAAGATATTGAGGTACCTGCAGGGCTCGTAGAGCAGGTAATAGGCCAGGAACACGCCGTAGAAATAATCAAGAAGGCAGCCGAACAGAAGAGGCACGTCCTTTTGATAGGGGAGCCGGGAACCGGCAAGAGCATGCTCGGGATAGCCATGGCGGAGCTCTTACCGTTGGAGGAGCTGGAGGATATAGTCGCATATCCCAACTCGGGTGATAAGAACAATCCTAAGATTGAGGTGGTAAAGGCCGGAGAGGGAAAAACGGTCGTGGCAAAGTTCAAGGAGCAGAAGCGCAAGGCTGAAGCCCCTATAAATACTATGTTTAAGATCCTATTCATCGCGATATTACTCTTGGTTCTCTACTACGGTTTTCTAGCAAGACCTGCCCAGCCATACATCCTGTTCGGGGGCATTATAGCGTCGGTCTTCCTCCTCATGGGGAGGCAGTACATCAAGGTAAAAGACGATGTCATGGTCCCCAAGATCTTGGTGGACAATAGTGAAAAGAAAGAGGCGCCATTCGTGGACGCCACTGGAGCGCACGCCGGTGCCCTCTTGGGGGATATCAGGCACGATCCCTTCCAGTCTGGTGGTCTAGAGACCCCGACCCACGAGCTCATCGAGGCGGGAGCCATTCACCGGGCCAACAAGGGAGTACTTTTCATAGACGAGATCGCAACTTTGGGCATGGAGTCCCAGCAGAACCTACTGACGGCTTTGCAAGAGAAGAAATACTCTATCACAGGGCAGAGCGAGAGGAGTAGCGGGGCCATGGTTCGAACAACGCCAGTGCCATGCGATTTCATATTGATGGCGGCCGGCAACCTTGAGGCGGTGTCAAAGATGCATCCAGCCCTTAGGAGCAGAATCAGGGGCTATGGATACGAGGTCTACATGAAGGACGTCATAGAAGACACCCCTGAAAACAGGAAGAAGATGGTGCAGTTCGTAGCCCAAGAGGTCATTAAGGACAAGAAGATACCCCACTTCACCAAGGAAGCAGTGGATGCCATCATCCGCATATCTAAGAGGAAGAGCGGAAGGCGGGGCAAGATAACTTTGAGGCTACGAGGCGTTGGGGGTCGTATCAGGGCCGCTGGTGATGTGGCCAGAACTGAGAAAGCAAAACTTGTGGAGGCTTCCCATGTAGCGAAGGCCATGAGTATCTCTAAGACATTGGAGCAGCAGGTGGCCGAGCGATACATCAGCATGAGGAAGGATTATGATATCTACATAGCCGAGGGCGCGGAGATAGGAAGGGTCAATGGTTTGGCGGTCATTGGAAGCGACAGCGGAGTGATACTGCCCATTGTTGCTGAGGTAGCTCCGGCTGCCAGCAGGGACGAGGGCAAGATCATCGCAACTGGCAAGCTTCGCACCATAGCCAAAGAAGCGATCCAAAATGTAAGTGCCCTAATCAAGAAGCACACGGGTCAGGATATCTCCAACTATGATGTTCACATTCAATTCCTCCAGACCTATGAGGGTGTAGAGGGGGACAGCGCGAGCATATCTGTTGCCACGGCTGTGATATCGGCCCTTGAGAACATCCCTGTGGATCAAAGTGCGGCCATGACTGGAAGCCTCAGCGTGAGGGGCGACGTCCTTCCTGTGGGTGGTATAAACGCGAAGATCGAGGCAGCGGTAGCAGCGGGCATAAAGAAGGTCATAATACCTCATGCCAACGCCAAGGATGTCATGCTTGATAAAGGCGTCGAGAAAAGAATAAAGATAATACCAGTTAAGAAGCTTTCAGAGGCATTGGAGAATTCCTTCGCCTGGGGCGCCGACAGAGAGAGCCTGCTGGAACGCATCAGGGACTTCATTCCACTGCCCACTGGCGGAATAGAAAAACCTACGCCTGATAAGCATGGCGCTTGAGATGGCGGACTGGGAAGGGGAGATTAAGAAGGCACTGGATGTGCCGGCTCGTTATGTCGACGTTACGGTCCAGGGCGCTTCGACCACCAGTATTGTTTTGAAAGATGGTATCGCCAAGGACATTTCCACTGGTTCTAGCTCCGGTATCAGTATAAGGGTTCTTGATAAAACCTGGGGGTTCGCTTCTTCTAATAATGTCAAAGATGCCCACGAATTGGCCATGCGGGCCTACAAGATGGCGAAGAGGGGCAAGAGAAAGATTCCATTTCTCGGTACTGACGCAATTGTTGACGACGTTGGCGTAAAGCCCAAGATCGATCCTGAGAAATCGTCCATTGAGGAAAAAAGGGACTTACTGCACAAAGCCCTGGATGCCATCGGCGATGTAAAGGAGGTCGTGAGTTCTTCCTTCTCCTATCATGACTCCAAAATCACATCCATCTATGCTAATAACGAGGGCAGCTGGATAACCGCAAGTTACCCTATGACCGCTGCATTTTCTTCGGTCTTTGTTAAGAAAGATGGCAAGCTGCAAGTGGGGTTGAACCGTCTCGGGGCAACAGCTGGCCTCGAAGCATTGAAAGGTATTGAGGATTCTGCTGTGGAGGCATCTGCAAAAGCCCTCAGGCTTCTTGATGCTAAAGAGGCCCCTGCAGGCACTTTCAATGTCGTCTTGGACCCTCAGCTAACTGGCGTTTTCATTCATGAAGCATTGGGCCATGCCGTTGAAGCGGATCACGTGATAACGGGAGAGTCCATCCTGGCCGGGAAAATAGGCGAGCAAATTGCATCAGAGCTCGTGAACATCTACGATGATCCCACTTTGCCAGGCTCCTTTGGTTTTTATCATTATGACGACGAGGGCGTAAAGGCAAGAAAGAAACTTTTGGTTGAGGGGGGCGTTCTAAGAGAGTTCCTCCATTCTAAGGAAACGGCCTCTGAGCTTGGTATGGAGGCTACGGGCAACGCCAGGAGCCAGGGGTTCTCTTATCAACCAGTGGTTCGGATGAGCAACACCTACTTGGGGAAAGGCGACTTGGATTTCTCAGAATTAATCGACATTAAGGAGGGCGTGTATCTCAAGGGCTCTAAAGGCGGGCAGGTGGATACTGTTAGAGGCGTCTTTCAGTTCAGCGCTGAAGAAGGATTTCTCATCGAAGATGGTGAGGTGACGACGCCAATTAGGGATGTGGCCCTTTCAGGGAGCACCCTTGACATCTTGAATCGGGTCGATGGCCTGGCCAGTGATTTTGGGATTCACATAGGCTTCTGTGGAAAAGAGGCACAAACCGTTCCAGTGGGAGATGGCGGCCCTCATATGAGAACTATGGCGACAGTCGGGGGGACGGCCCATTGAATCTGGAAGAGGCCATCAAGTTTTTGTCCGATAAAGCGGACGAAGCCGAGATCTACTATTCTACTGCCAGCAGCAACACTATCCAGCTGAAAAAGGGCGAGATAGAGCTGTACAAGGATTCTTCTGCCTCGGGCTATGGAGTTAGGATTATCCAGGACAAGCACATGGGGTTTTCCTTCGGGAACAAACTGGATGAGAAGCTTATTGATACCGCCCTTAGTGTGGCTAAGGTCAGCGAAGAAGACCCTCATCTGAGCCTGCCCTCGATTAGTAAGAAGTATGGGGATGTGGATGTCTATGATTCCGGGCTTGCTGAGCTGGACAGTGAAGATGCGTCAGCATTAGCCTTGGATCTCATTAAACCGTGTGATGAAATCGGTGTCATGGCAAGTAGTGCTGCGTTTTCCTGGGAGACGTCCAGGGTTGAGATCATGAACTCTCATGGGATCCACAACAGCGAGGAGGATACCGCGTGTTTTGCCTACGTAAGTGCCGTTGCCAATAATGGCGAGGCGTCATCGGGATCCTATTTCGACTCATCAATTCGTCTCGACCTGGACATGGATAAAATCGGGAGGAAGGCTGCTGATCTTGCAAAAAGCTCTCTTGGGGCAAAGGGTATAGGAAACTTGAAGACCAACGTTATCCTCAGACCCAATGCAGTGGCTGATCTAATTGGATATACCTTGATACCCGCATTTACCGCTGACAACGTTCAGAGGAACAGATCGCCCCTTGCCGGGAGGCTCGGCGAGAAGCTTTTCGGGGAAATCGACATCATCGATGACGGGCTCTTAAAAGAGGGCCTTGGGAGCTCTCGGTTCGATGGTGAGGGTGTTGCCTCGCAGAAAACCGTACTCGTGGACAAAGGCGTACTGAAGGGCTTTCTCTTTGACACCTACACTGGAGTTAAGGGCGGGGAGGAGAGCACTGGCAACGCTGACAGGGGATACGCATCCTTGCCTCACGTGAGCTCGTCGAACTTCATCATCCATGGAAAAGGAAAGCTGGGCGATTCGGGCCTTGTGGTCCATGGGCTTATCGGCGCTCATACTTCAAATCCAGTTACTGGGGACTTTTCTGTGGAGACCAGTAATGCATTCCTTGATGGAAAGCCTGTAAAGAAGGCGATAATATCTGGGAACGCCTATGAGCTTCTTGGGAACATCTGTTGCTTTGGTGATGATGTAAAACAGGTCTCCTCAATTGTTACGCCCAGCGTTGAGTTTGCCGATTTAAGTGTTGCTGGGTGAGTGAGATGAGGGCATTACATCTTTGGGTACTACTACTAATTGTCTTAAGTTCTGGGTGTATTTTTGCAAGTAAAAGTAAAATTATATCCCGGCCTACCACTACAACACCAGCACCACCAACGTCAGTAACTGCTAAATGCTGCTCAGAATGTTTAGATGCTGCTGCAAAAAACCCCCAGGTCGATATGCCCATAGATGCGGTGGCCTGCAACGAATATCGGGAAATAAGCGAAGAATGCCGAGACTTCTTTGAAGAAAAACCGATGGCTGTTATTCAATGTAAAGATTTTGAATGAAGCCCAAAACGAGGAAGTATAGATGAGGGGCATGAAAAAAAGGAAAGCCGCAACGCCACTGCCTTAGCGATTGGCAACTAGTGTGCGCTTTATTCCTATCAATTCGGAGGCCCTTTTGTAGAGATAAACAATGGCTATGCCAAATGCCACCGGAAGAATTGGTATAATGGTAATCATGAAGATCGGCATGGTTATAAAGTTAGATATTCTTGAAAGCACCAAGACCAGTCTTAGTGGTAGATACGTGGGCAATGCTATCAATATCCCAAAAGGATTTTCAAACACGCCACTTGGCCCCCTAAAATTACTTGTAGTGTCGTATAAAACAATGGCCCAGCTGAGAAGTCCCCAGACGGTCCCAAAAATTATCTCCCTTTTATACTCCCTGATTTTTGACTCAATGTTCATCTCAAAGCCCTTAACTATGTTTATATAAAATAAAACTATGCAGGACCTTTAATGGGCAAGAAGAAGATCTCTGGTGGCAAATGGTGAAAGGGATGAATTATTTATACGTTATTATAAGATAAATAATGGGGGGCGTTATTTAAAGGGAGTCGAAGAGCACTAGAAGAGTGCAATTTTCATGTTATCCACTCTGGTTTTTTTAATAATATACCGGCTATAATCCAAAGCAATATTGCCAAGCCTCCTAACAAAAATATAACACGCCCCCTAACCAGGATACCTAGCAATGTTAAGATAATACCTAAACCAGTTAATACATGGGATAGTGTCTGATATGTGTCCTCGGAATCTTTCTCTGTTCTTTTATCTTTTAATGTGTCATGAGTTACTATATGCACTTTGAATATACCTAGTTTCTCGTCAGAGATTCGAGTATTAGGTATCGAGATTGAACCCTCAATATTATAGTTAACTTTAATCACGAACTCGGGGTGTCCTAACTCGTCTTTGATAATCGGCGCTACAGGATTTGAATACGGATCTGAATATAGGAGATTGACTTTGTTGTGGTTCCTTGGAAGATAATAGTTAAAGTATTCGCCAGGGATTTCTTCTCGATGTTTGTCAAACACGCCGCCCGCCTTATCCAGGGTAACACTTTCCAAGGGTATGTATTCGACAGTATAAGGATTCTCATCATCAGGGTTCAGCTCAAAAAATACGTGTAAATTGCTGATCCTGACTTCCTCATCGTTGTGATTCCTAATATGAAGATAAAGGCTGAGCCTTTCGCCCTCTGCAACGTAAAACTCGGTATCCGAAACCACGTAATAATTTTCTTCGGAATCACTATGCGGTTTAATACTAAACTCCAAACCATAAGGATTTTGAGAATATACGATTGCTAGGCATCCCACGAATACTAGTAACACGATGCTGAAACGCTTCATTCTAATCTTTCTTCCTTACGACCCAGGTAATAGGCATGGACTTTATTTGGTTTGATATAATTTATAATGCTTACTGAAAGTCCAAGGGGCCGATTTAGATTCGCCAAGAGGTTATGGAAAAAATAGAATAAAATTTTAGGGATTACGGAAAGTCTCTTAGCTCGGTAATTTTTCCTGAAAGAATCGCTGCATACTTACCGTTTTTTGTTAGATTTACCAACCTTTTTCCGCCTTCGTAAGAAGGTTTGAGTTTTATATAATCCTGTTGTAATAATCCATCTAAAACTAGTCTCTTGAGTTTCATTGTCCATTTATTAATTTCTTTTTTTGCCGCACTTTTTGCGCTGGGGGATTGTCCTGTGGGTATTTCTGCATCATTAAAAGGTTTAAAATTCTCTTTCATTAATGCGTAAATAAGGGATTTGTAGTGTTGGGGCCCATTTTCGTAAAGGTAAGTTAAAACAAAAAGGGATTTTGGTTTTGGTTTTTCTATTTTAAAATAAGGGGGATAGTAAATATCTTTGAGCCCTATAGAAAATCCATGATCCATA
>CBDUVV010000005.1:0-16547 GCA_965370755.1 uncultured archaeon
AAAAGAGAAAAATTCGTAAAAACTGTCAAATGGCTTCTCACCAAGAAGCAGGAAGAATGACCGAAACCAGATTTTGGATTTACTTTCGAGTGGTTTAATACTCGTTTTGATGATTTTGCTTCGAAGTCCTTCGAACTAGGGTTCGGCATCTAAAATTAGAGCTAAATACTATTAATAACCCCGTATAATAATAAGCACATGGATTTTTATCAGGGCCTAGTCACTACCATCCACGATTTTGAGGCCGATATACAAAGCAAAGAGAAGCGCATAGCAGAAATGGCCGAGGAACGGCCGGTCTCCTTGGTGTTGCCCATGCTCTATAGGGAGTTGGGTGGCCAGGCCCTTCCCAACATCGTACGCAACCTAAACAAATGCGACTATATAAGCCAATTATTGATACCCATAACCGCGAAAAATGCCAGTGAATATAGATCTGCGGCGCGATTCTTTAACCGATTGGAGCTACCGCATCTTGTCATCTGGTGCAATGGGGAGAGGGTGATGGGCGTATTAGACGATCTCAAAGAAGAGGGCATTGACGTGAGGAGCATCCCTGGAAAAGGGAGGGATGCTTGGATTGCCCTTGGAATTGCCAGCTTGGAGTCCTATGCCATCGCTCTCCACGATGCCGATATCCTCACATACAACATGAATTACCCCGTAAAGCTTCTTTATCCCCTAGTGGATCCTGATATGGACTTCCTATTTAACAAGGCTTATTATGCACGGATAGGTAACGGCGAGAGGAGGATGTATGGACGGGTTCTAAGGCTGTTTCTAAATCCATTGTTAAAGGCCCTCCAGAAGAAGACCCAATATCAGTCGAAGTTCATCAGATACATGCGTTCTTTCAGATACCCCCTGTCCGGGGAGTTCGCCCTAACGAGCGATCTTGCCACGAACTTGAGCATTCCGGGAGACTGGGGCATTGAGGTGGGGATATTGACCGAGATTTATAGAAACGTAGCCGTGAAAAGGATCTGCCAAACCGACCTGGGCTACCATGAGCACAAACACAGGAAGATAGGCACGGCCCCCAGTAGCGGTCTGCTCAAGATGGCGGGGGATATTGAGAAATCACTTTTGAGATCACTTACGGAGATCGACGGAATAGACATATCCGAGGCTTTCCTTCTCAGCCTTCGTGTCCTCTACAAACGACTGGCGCAAGAGGACATATACCGGTACAGTGCAGACGCACGGGCCAACGATATTTCCTATGATCGGCACAAGGAAGAAAGCGATGTGGGTACCTTCAGCAGCGTAATTCTCAAATCCGGCAGGGAATACTTGAATAACCCCTTTGGAACCCTTGTTCCCAGCTGGCTGAGAGTCACATCTGCTATGCCCGGAATCAGGACGCGGTTGAAAGAGGCTGCCCTGATGGATGCCGAGAAACACGCATAATTTTTTCCTAATTTTGAAACCGAAAAGTTTTATCTAAGACGACCTAAAGTTTCAGTATATGGCCAAAGACATTCTAGTTGGCATACCATCGTTAAACGAAGAGGCGACAATAATCCATGTCCTTAACACTATATCCAATGGGCTCAGCGAGAACTTTCCAGAATACAACTCCCTAATTTTCGTGGCAGATGGCGGTTCGACGGACAGAACCGTAAGGCTAGCGGAGTCCTTCAGGACTAGGCACAATATAAAAAAGATAGTGGAGAGGTCCAAGGGCATCGGCAAAGGGGAGGCCATTTACAGGATCATGAAGATGGCAAAAGCAACTAAGGCAAACATGATTGCCATTATTGATAGTGACCTTCTAAGCATCGAACCTTCATGGCTAGACGTACTTCTGAGGCCTTTGGCCTTCGGCTTGGCTGATTTTACTTCGCCACGCTATATCAGAGATAAGCATGATGGGGGAATAACAAAGCTCCTAAGCTATCCCATGATAACGACCCTATTTGGCAAAGAGATTAGGCAACCCATAGGCGGCGAGGTGGGTATTAGCCTAGGCATAGCTAAGAAGTGTCTCGAAAACCCCTACTTTCCAAAGGACTTCGGAATAGATACGTTCATAACCTCAGTGGCCCTGGCTAATGATTACAGAGTTGACATGGTTCCATTAGGCCCTAAATTCCACGAGTCCACCCAGAAATACGGCGACCCGGGGAAGCATCTTTCCCCAATGTTCGAACAAGTGTGCAAAACCCTGTTTGATATGATGAAGTACTATGAGGACAAATGGCGGCCGAGGGTCTTAAAGACCGGGCATTTAAGGCCCAGGAGGATCAACAGATATCGGGGGCCATTGCCAACACCAACTATAGTTGACCCCGGTCCATTTTTCGATGCAGCAGCAACGAGGATAGAGGAATACGAAGGTGTTATGAGGGAAGTATTCGGAAGAAATGGAGCTGAGACCATAAAGGGCATGGTGGAAAACAAGACCATGCCATCCGAGTTCTGGATCGAAGGCATTTTTAAGTGCGCTGCCCACTACAAGAGAACCGAGTCCCTAGATACGGTAAAACTTTTAGCGGGGCTCTGGCTAGCGAAATATGCGAGTTTTATCATTGAGACAAACGACATGGACCTTTACGAGACGGAGCTGGTGGTTTATGAGCAGCTGCAATCATTCCTAAATAAAAGGGACTATCTCTTGAGCATTTACTGAATAAAGCAGATAATACTACTGCGTTTCCATGCAACGAGATTCGTTCTTATGGAAGTAAAAAATGTTTGGAACCATTAAAAACCGGGAGCAGCTCATAGCCAATGGAATGTCCGAGGCCGATAGAGAAGCAAGACGGTTGGCAATCGAGATTTTAGAAGCCGGCCTGAATGCAGGTGACCCCCGGCGGGCGGTGGAAAGAGCTGTCTCGATAGACGGGGAAAGTCTATTTGTAAAGGACAAGGTGTATGACCTCGAAGAAGTGGACAATTTATACGTGGTGGGTGCGGGGAAGGCGACTGGTGTCATGGCTGAGGCCGTGGAAGGTATTCTAAAGGGCAGAATCAGTGCGGGCTGTATTAATGTATTAAGGGGCACGACGGAATTATTCAACGTCACAGATATTCGGATTACCGAGGCGAGTCATCCCTTACCTGATGCAAGCAGCATCAGGGGTGCAAAGGATATTCTGCGTTTGGTATCGAAGGCTGGAGAGCGAGATCTGGTTTTAGTCCTTATATCGGGGGGCACATCAACCCTTATGTCCTTGCCCTCAGAAGGTCTTTCCCTTGAGGACAAGCAATTGGCTTCGCAAATGCTTCTCAGATCTGGTGCTTCTATCAACGAAGTTAATATGGTGAGAAAGCATCTGTCAGGGGTGAAAGGGGGGCAGTTGGGTAGAGCGATTTATCCCGCAAGATGCATCGGCCTCATATTATCTGATGTCGTAGGCGATGACCTAAGTACGATAGGTTCTGGTCCCACTGTTTCAGACAGTAGTACCTATGCTGATGCCCTCGATGTTCTAGAACACTACGACTTAATAAACACCCTTCCTCGAATCGCTCAACACCTCGAAAAAGGTAAAAACGGTTTGATTCCTGAGACGCCAAAACATAATGATGAGACCTTGACCATAACTGATAACTTCATCATCGGAAAAAACGATATGGCAATCAACGAGATGACTAGGAGAGCGGGGGAGTTGGGACTTAAGGCAAGAGTAATTGATACAGAAATGGTAGGGGAGGCAAAAGAAAGGGGAAGATCATTCGCTGAACAAATAAACCGGCTGAGTGATTCGTCAGAAGGGGCAACTGTTCTGCTTCAAGGTGGTGAAACGACGGTTACGGTTAAGGGCGACGGAAGGGGAGGTAGAAATCAAGAATTCATATTAGGAGTTCTCCTATCTTTGAAGAAGCATGATGGCATCGCAGTTGCTTCAATGGGTACTGACGGTGTGGACGGCCAGAGTGATGCCGCGGGTGCCATCGTCGATGGTAGTTCACTGGGACGGGGAAAGGACCTAGGATTGGACATTCAGAAGTACCTCAAGGCGAATGATTCAAACAAGTATTGCTCTTTGCTCAAAGAATGTATTATTACGGGACCGACAGGTACCAATATCAACGACATCGTCGTGGGGGTCGTAACATAACTGGGCAGATATGTAAACCCTAGATTTATTGCCTGTTAAGAGTTAATAATATATTGAAATGGATAGTGAGGAGTTCGTCGGGGCTCCTGCCAAACGCGGGTTTAATAGGTCAACTTTTAGTTACGAGTATGTTTTTTATACCGAATCTATAGCAAGAAATAAAGCTAATGTAGTTCTCATCAATTTTATCCATCCAATCAAACCCGTTTTTATAACTAATCCTGTCAAGTTAATTTCGGACAAAGCTGTTTGTGTTAGAGAAGCTATAAAAAAATTAATGAGGCCTATAAAGGGAATGTAAGATAGAGGCGGAAAAATGGACCCGGATGCGATAATAAAAAAGGCAACTGAGTTTCATAGCAGAGGCGATTTAAAGAAGGCCCGTGAGCTTTACCAAGAAGTTTTAGAAATTGATGAAAAAAACCTTCACGCCCATGTCTTATTGGGCAGCATTTTCTATTACTTTAACGATGTTGTAGATGCGGAGAGGCATTATCGTAGGGCGTTGGAGTTGAACCCAAATTACGCTATGCCTTATTTTAACGTTGGGGTGATCAAGCAGGATAAGGGGGAGCTGGACGAAGCTATAGAATTATACAAAACGGCCATCGAGAAGAACCCAGAATATCCTCAGGCCTACTACAACCTCGGCGCTATTTACAAAGATAAAGGCGACCTGTTCGAGGCGTTTAAAAATTTCAAAATGGCCCTTGACCTCGATGAAAACGCTGAGATATCCAAAGAGGAAATGGAAAAGATCTTCGAAAAGATACAAGGCGATGTCACTAGAAGAGAATCAATAAAGGAGGCAGAACAGCTTCTCTTAGAGGGCGGAGCGATTGAAGAAGGGGGTGATGTAGGGAGGGCGGTGGATTACTATAAACGCGCCTCAGAACTTAATCCCGGATCAATAATCGCTCTTTACCTATTGGGTCTAGCCTACGAGAAATTAGGTGATATGAGACTTGCCTACGAAACCTATAACCGCGCGTTGGGCATCGATCCAGAAGTAGCCCTCAGGGAGGCATCTTTCGAATCCATCAAACTACTCCAGCATCTCTCCGGCGTTCCGGCCCTAGGCGTTGAGGATTTCTCGAAGACGGCAGAGGCGTTTAGAGATCGTCTCAAGAAAAACCCAAAGGAGAGGATTTCCTTCAAGAGCTTCATCATGGATGCCCGCCCGAAGGGAATGGAGCAATTCCTTATGCGAGGGATGCAAGTGGAGTCAAGGGGGGATGTAGATGGCGCGATCAGGGAGTACAAACGAGCAATAGAGGCCAACCCTCAGGTGGTTATGCCTTATTACTTAATGGGTCTAGCCCTAGAATCCACTGGTGATGTGGATGGTGCCATCGAGACATACAAAAAGGCGGGAGATGTTGGTTCAGATTTATCGGCCCAGGATTCATGGGTTTTGAGCGCTCTTCTGTCAAATAAGCTCGGTGGAATAATGATGGATGCATCCGAGTGCTTTGAGATTTTCAGCGATTATAGGAAATCCGCTGGCAAGAAAGATGCAGGTACCTTAGTGGGCTTCGTAAAGAAACGTATAAGCAAAAAGTCCATAGAGCAGTTGAAAGAAGGCTACCTCCTCGATTTCGGTGGGGATGAGGGGCTTGCGTTAGAGAAATTTAGGGAGGCGGCTAAGGTTGATCCCCACAACGCCCTTGCTTACATTATTCATGGTCTAGCCCAAGAGAATATGAGCAAACCAGAGGAGGCCATGAAGCAGTATACGAAGATGGATAAGCTGGATTTCGAGTTGGCTGCGCGGGACGTTTCAGGCGAGGTTATAGACATCGTAAATGAGTATATGGACCGGACAACATCCGATGGGCATAGAGTCGGGGATGTTTTGACAAAATACGTAGAGCTAGTGGCAAAAAATCCTGATAAGATGCTCGAACTCCTTGGATACATAGAGGACATAAAACTGGATTCGATTTCGAGTATAATTCGAGGTCGTATGAAAGAAGAGGAAATGGTGTTGGGCAGTGGTGTGAGGATACTTAGGGATGCCGAGGACTTCAGGATCGATAAGGATGCAAAGAAAGAGGTAAAAAAACAGGTCGGCGTGGGTGCTGGCTTAGTTGCCCTCGATTGGAAGTACAAAACGGCTAGGACGATTAGAAGCATTGCCTACGATCCAAAAGGGAGGAGTATGTTAGCTGGTTCTGAGACTGGAGTATTGTACCATCTCGATGGAAAAGGTGGTCTACTTAAGAAGATTCAGTTGGACGCCGCGGTGGTCGATTTGGATATATCAGGCGACGCGTCTAAAGCGGTAGCCGCCCTTAAAAACGGTGTAGTAACGCAAGTGGACCTGGAAACGGGCGATGTTTTGTGGGAAGTGGATATGTCGGAGGCCCGCCCAAGGAGTGTTGCAATATCCCAAAATGGAACGGATGTCGCCGTCGGACTGCAGGATTCCAATGTGGCCAAGATATCTAGGGGTCAGGTCAAATGGACGCGGGCTACAAAGGGCTTGACATCGATGGTTGACATATCCGGCGATGGTCTGACAGTATTCGTGGCCTCAGATGGCGGCGACTTTTCCGTTATAAAAAATGGAGGGGGTTCTGACACCATGGAAGACAGTGTTCCCTTTCACAAACCCCTAAGAAGGGTCGCGGTATCACCAAATGGTAAGTACGTAGCAATAGGCACGGACGATGGAGAGGTCTACTTGCTCGATCATAATAAGAACATCATATGGAAGCGGGAGCTCGGGCATGTTGCCAATGGACTAAGAGTAACAGGAGATGGAAAGTACGTCTTGGCCGGATCGTCAAATGGCAAAGCCTTACTCCACGACCATGAGGGGACTTTGCTCTGGGAATATTCAACTGAAGATAATATTTGGGATGCCGACATAAGCGAGGATGGAAAAACCATCGTCTTGGGGTGCGGGCTCATCTTTGGCAGTGTGTACAGGCTCAAATCGGTGATATAATCTTCGCCTTGGGTGGGAAAAGATTTAAGATTATTAGCTTCTAAAACCCCTTTTGGGGCCCGTGGTCTAGTGGCTATGACGTCAGTTTCACATACTGAAGGTCCCCGGTTCGAATCCGGGCGGGCCCATCACGCCTTTTAATGGCAACATTTATAGCTCATCTGAGGTAATTCAAAATTGGTGAATGATGTGTTCCCGAGGATGAATCCGAAGCAGATGAAGAGGATGATGAAGCAGATGGGGATGGAGATGGAGGAGGTGGAGGCTGAGAAAGTTATAATTAAAACATCTGTAGGAAACATCGTTATCGACGATCCCAATGTCGCAAGGGTGAAGGTTGGGGGGCAGAAGACCTATCAGATAACCGGTGAAGAGAGGCTAGAGAGGGAGGAAGCAAGTGCCAGTGAGGTCCCGGATGAGGACGTGAAGCTCGTGGCCGGGCAAGCTGGAGCAAGCGAGGATAAAGCCAGGGCTGCATTAGAACAAACTGGAGGCGACCTCGCTGAGGCGATAGTGCTACTGAGCAAAGAAGAGTGAGCGTAAGTCTTCTTTCACCCAAAGGTGAAGGTGTATATCCTAAATCCTTTCTCCACTTCTAACTCGAGGGTGTGGTCCCCATAGCCCTCATCGAATACTATATTGTATAGCCGGCTATCCATTATGTCTACCTGGCTCCCATCTTCCAGAACGACATCTCCACCTTTATTCGTATCGGAAAGCGCTTTGCCGTCAAGGCGTATTTTTATTGCAGCATTACCACCGGAACCCGCGACTATGTTAACGGCTTTCGCTGAATAACGCAGGACTATCTTCCCATATCCTTCTTCTCCCACGTACTCCATGTGATCAGGCCTGTTCAGCCATTTACCGTGAAGATATACGAGGTTCCTTTCGAACTTCTCCGGGAGGACGTAATCCACCATTCCGTCCGGGTCGAACCCCTCTGGGTTACCCAGATATTTCCGATTGCTCGCGAAGGCATATCCGAAATATATTTCGGGTGTTCCAATCTTCCAGAACTGCACATCGATGACTCCTGTGGGGTCAGTGCCTTCTTCATGTGGATCATGCCCGGCTTCTTCTAAGAGGTTTACAATCACTTCCTCCGTCTCATCGTAAGCCCCTTCCCCGATGTGCATGAAGCGTACGTAGCCATCGGCGTCAAGGACGTACTTGGTGGGCCAGTACCTGTTGCTGAAGGAGCGCCATACTACCCCGTCGTTATCGAGGGCAATTGGGTATTTTAATCCGTATTTTTCCACAGCGTTTTTTACATTATCGTGTTCTTCTTCGAAGAAGAACTCTGGTGTGTGCACTCCTATTATCACTAAACCATTATCAGAATATTTTTCGTGCCAGCTCTTCAAGTAGGGGAGCGTTCTTATGCAGTTTATACAGGAATAAGTCCAAAAGTCAACGAGGACTACCTTGCCCTTGAGAGAATCTAGGGTTAGGGGATCTGAGTTTATCCATGCTTCAATTCCCCGAAATTCTGGGGCCTTGGGATATTTCCCTTCCTTAAGATCCGCTTCGCCGAAGCCCTCTACGAGGCTTTCCCTTTCGCGTATCTCCATCAGGCTTTCCCCAATTCTAACCAAGAGGATTAACGAAAGGACGATTATCAGCAACTTCTTACCATGCGAAACCAAACAATGTCCCCTCTGGAATGTGTTCCTACAATTAAGAACGGGATTTTATCGTTTAAAACAATTAAAATTAGAGTTAGTTACACCAGTTTTCGATGTTAAGTACGGCCCTCATGATTAGGGGATGATCCATGAAGGAAGCATTGGGATTCGGAGGGGGATATAGATTATATAACGGGAGGTGGAAAAGATGAAGGAATACGAATTAGTGGAGAGAAAAAAGATGGGGGAATACAAGTTCCTAGTAGGAGGCGAATGGAGGGAGAGCGATAACAAGGTCGAGGTCATAAATCCGTACGATGAATCGGTCATAGCCACGGTTTCATTCTCCTCAAAAAAGGACGTGGCAGACGCCATTGATAGTGCGGTAAAAGCCTTCGATGAGACTAAGACGCTACCCAGTTACGTTCGTTCTAGGATACTGACGCAGATATCCAGAGGGATAGACGAAAGGAAGGACGAATTGGCGCATATTATATCCCTTGAATCCGGCAAGCCCATCGGTGCCGCCAAGGGAGAGGTAGCAAGAGCGGTGAGCACATTCACAATCGCGGCGGAGGAGGCCAATAGAATCGGCGGGGAGGTACTTCCCTTGGATATAACAAAAGCGGCCAAAGGAAGAATCGGTATCACTAGGAGATTCCCAATAGGCCCCATCGCGGCCATCTCGCCTTTCAACTTCCCATTGAACTTGGTGGTCCATAAGGTAGCTCCCGCCATAGCCAGCGGGTGTCCCATTGTAGTTAAGCCACCCTCGAAGACACCATTAACATCTCTGATATTGGCTGAGATAGTGATGGAGACGGAGCTCCCTAAGGGTGCATTTAGCATGCTCCCATGCAGCACGGAGGTGGCTGAGCCTCTGATTACGGATCCAAGACTTAAGATGCTTTCGTTCACTGGAAGCGCCGCCGTCGGCTGGGCACTGAAGAAGAAGGCGGACCCAAGGAAAAAAGTAGTACTGGAGCTGGGAGGAAACGCCGGAATGGTGGTTCACAAAGACGCGGATGTAGACCTAGCTGTGAACAAGGCCCTCGTCGGGTCCTTCGCATACGCTGGACAGGTGTGCATCTCCGTTCAAAGACTATACGTCCATAAGGAAATCTACAAACCCTTCATAGAGAAGTTCATCAAACGAGTCAAGGGGCTTAAGCTCGGCGATCCCCTCGATCCAAACGTCGATTTGGGCCCCATGGTCGATGAAAAGGCCGCGAAGAGGACGGAAGAATGGGTAAGGGAGGCTGTTCAGGACGGGGCAAAGGTGCTAACAGGCGGCAAGGCGAATGGAAGATATTTTGAGCCAACGGTGATAGTCAACGTGTCGCCCCAAAGCAAAGTGTGCATTGAAGAGGTCTTCGCTCCGGTTGTAAACATCTTTGAATATGGAGACATCGAAGAGGCTCTTGATAGCATAAATGACTCACATTACGGTCTTCAGGCGGGGATTTTCACTAACGACCATGACGTGATATGGCGCGCCTTTGAACGACTTGAAGTCGGAGGGCTGATGATCAACGATACGCCCATGTTCAGGGTGGATAACATGCCATACGGCGGCATTAAGGACTCTGGATACGGCAGGGAAGGCTTAAAGTACGCCATAGAAGAGATGTCCGAGCTGAAGTTGATGGTTCTAAACTTTTCCAAGTGAGAACATGAAGGGCTCCGATCTGCTTGTTAAATGTCTAGAGAACGAGGACGTTGAGTACATATTCGGCATTCCGGGGGAGGAGACTTTAGACATCATAGAGTCCTTGTCTAATTCGAACATTAAGTTCGTTCTCACCCGTCACGAGCAGGGAGCCGCGTTTATGGCCAATGTCTATGGCAGGCTGGCGGGAAAACCCGGGGTATGCCTGGCCACCCTTGGTCCGGGTGCCACTAATCTGATTACTGGTGTAGCGGATGCCCACCTGGATAGGGCGCCCTTGGTTGCCATTACGGCCCAGGCGCCTCTGGAGGCCGTATACAAGGAGAGCCATCAGTACATAGATGTGGTTCAGACGTTCAAGTTCGTAACTGAGTGGAATAGGACGATCACCAAGGCTTCTTTCATACCTGAGATGGTCAGGAAGGCCTTCAAGATTGCTGTTGAAACACCAGGTGCGACGCATCTAGAATTACCAGAGGATGTAGCCAGTGAAGAATCCGATGACCGACCTCTGCCCAAGGAAAAGGTGTACAGGCGGATTGAGCCAGATGAGGATGCCGTGCACAAGGCCGCAGATATGATTAAGGAGTCCAGCTATCCCCTCATCCTGGCTGGAAATGGCATTATCAGAAATTCAGCCTCCAAAGAACTTTTGGGGTTTGCCAAAGCAAACGAGATAGCAGTGCTTAACACTTTCATGGGGAAGGGTGCCATCTCGGCAGAGGAGGAGCTTTCCTTGGGCACCATTGGCCTGCAGGACAAGGACTATGTCGAGTGTGGTCTCGAAAGATCTGACCTCGTGATATCCGTGGGCTATGATATAGTGGAGTACTCGCCGAAGCATTGGAACCCCGGCGAAAAGAAGATAATCCACATTGACACCAAGACCGCCGAGATAGATGAGCATTATCAGCCTAAGCTCGAACTCATCGGAGACATAGGTGCGACTTTGCGGACCCTCACAGATCACACGGGTTTCAAAAAAGGGGTGGATTATTCGAAGAGACTCAGGGACTACATGATGGCAGAGCTCGAGAGGTTCGAAAAGGATAAAAGCTTTCCTTTAAAACCGCAACGCATTGTCAGCGACATCCGAAAGGCACTAGGAGACGATGACATCCTGGTCTGCGATGTTGGCGCCCACAAGCTGTGGATATCCCGTCTTTATCCAGCATATTCACCGAATACGGTGATAATCTCCAATGGATTCTCTGCTATGGGGATAGCGTTGCCGGGAGCTATAGCAGCGAAACTAGTTCACCCGAATAAGAGGGTTGTCGCTGCCATGGGCGACGGTGGTTTCTTGATGAACGAGCAGGAGCTTGAAACTGCCAAGAGGCTTGGCCTGGGCTTCGTTGTTCTAATCTTCAATGACTCAAAATACGGCTTGATAGAATGGAATCAGCTCAACAGGTCCAAAAAGAGTTATGGCGTGGAGTTCGGAAACCCGGATTTCGTAAAGTTGGCCGAGAGCTACGGGGCGACGGGCGTCAGGCTCGAGGCGGGTGATTCTTTAGACGAGATTTTAAAGGAGGGCCTTGCCAGCAATGAGCTTTGGGTGGTCGATGTGCAAGTGGATTATTCCGAGAACATTAGGCTTTCTGAGAAGCTCGGACAAAACGTCTGTAAATTTTGATACGTGCGATTCCTAAATCCGGTTCTTTGTTTCATCCAGAGGTCAGCTTCTTTGTTATGTACTCGCCGAGAGGCGGCATGATTATCACCATCGGGAGGGTGATAACGGGTACTTTCACATAAACCGGCCAACTCGGCCAGTCGAAAAATTTGACTAAAATAGCTAGAACTGGCGTTATGAGGATGACGCTCACGACCCAGAAGACGAGAATTATCTTTACTTGAGTCATGAGCGGGTATCTTCCAATCTTCATATTTCGTTCCCAACTCCTATTGGCTCTTAAGCATTAATAATTATTTTGTTGACCTGCTTCTAAGGCGACCATGAGGGCGGTTGACTTATTTTCAGCTGACTATTTCCATAAGGTTTAAATTTGTCTATAGCTATAGTGGTGGATATGTGGTTGCAGGTTAGGATGTATCTACTTTTGAGCACGATGTTCGCCATAGTATATGCTTTTGCCGTAGTGCTTCTCCCCGGGGGAACATTTCTGGTATATGGGATTATGGCGTCTGTAATGCTTTTAATCCAGTATCTCATCGGGCCGAAAATGGTGAAGTGGTCCATGGGAATAAAGTACGTCTCCGAGGCAGAGGAGCCAGAACTACATCAGATGGTTTCCGAATTGGCGCGCGCCGCCAAGATAAACAAACCCAAAGTGGGGATATCGTCCAAACCCATTCCCAACGCCTTCGCCTACGGTTCCTTTCTTTCCGGTGGTCACGTCTGCGTCACCGAGCAAATAATGAGGCTTTTGTCGCGGGACGAGCTAAGAGCAGTTTTGGGCCACGAGATTTCTCATCTGAAGAATAGGGACGTCGCGGTGATAACGGCCCTCTCCGTCATCCCCACCATCTGCTGGTATATCGCGTGGAGCACCATGTGGTCTCGTGGTAGGGGCAGGGGCAATCAGCTCGCCATAGGGCTGGCCGCTTTCCTCTTGTATTTCATTACAAATCTATTGGTTATGTACGGCTCGAGGATCAGGGAGTACTACGCCGACCGCGGCAGCGTTAAGCTGGGTAATTCGCCCCATCATCTAGCAACCGCCCTATACAAGTTGGTGTACGGCAGCGCTAAGATCCCTCACGATTCGTTGAAGCAGATGGAAGGGTACAAGGCCTTTTTCTTGAACGATCCATCCAGAGCTAGGAACGAGATAAACCAGCTAAGCCAAGTAGATACAGACATGAGCGGAACCATAGACCAAAACGAACTCCTAACGATAAGGTCCAAGAAGATCAAGGTGGACACATCGGACAAACTCATGGAGCTGATGAGCACTCATCCGAACATGCTTAAGCGGATAAAACATCTTTCTACATTGTCGTGATTACCCGGTCATCGGTTCGACCTTCCGTTTTTATGCAGTTCAAAGGAGTAAATTAAATAGTAAAAGAAGTGAATTTAAGACCGAGGATATGAAATGGCGAAAGTCAAGATAACCGATACCACGTTTAGGGATGCCCACCAGTCGCTCCTGGCTACCAGGATGAGGATTCGGGACATGGCGCCCATGATCGAGAAGATGGACTCCATTGGCTTCTTCTCCCTCGAGGTCTGGGGTGGGGCGACCTTTGACTCCTGCATCAGATATCTTAACGAGGATCCCTGGGAGCGGCTTCGCACCTTCAAAAAGCACATGAAAAATACTCCAACTCAGATGCTTCTCAGGGGCCAGAACCTCGTCGGATACAAGCACTACTCGGACGATGTAGTTGAGAAGTTCGTGGTGCTCGCAGCGAAGAACGGTGTCGACATCTTCAGGGTCTTCGACGCTTTAAACGACATAAGGAACATGGAGCTGTCCATAAAAGTGGCGAAGAGGGAAGGAGCCCACGTCCAGGGCACCATCTGCTACACCATTAGCCCTGTACATACCATCGAGGCCTTCGTGGAGATGGCAAAGGAGCTCGAGGCCCTCGAGTGCGATTCCATATGTATCAAGGATATGGCCGGGCTCATAACACCTCAAGCCGCCTATGACCTTACGAAGGCATTGAAGGCAGAGATAAGCATACCCATAGACCTACATGCTCATTGCACCAGCGGGATGGCCCCCATAAGCTATCTTTCCGCGTGCGAGGCAGGCGTGGACATCATCGATACAGCCATGTCTCCCTTCGCTTGGGGCACTTCACAGCCCCCTACGGAGACCATGGTGGCAGCTCTGGGAGGAACCCCCTATGACACGGGTTTGGATTTGAACGCCTTCACGGAGTGCACTGCCTATTTCAGGGAGCTTAAAAAGAGATACATGGGGATCTTGAACAAGATATCCGAGTCCATCGATACCAACGTTCTTCTCTACCAGCTTCCTGGGGGCATGCTCTCTAACTTGGTTTCTCAGTTGAAAGAGCAGAACGCACTGGACAAATATGAAGAGGTTTTGAAGGAGACGCCCAAGGTCAGGAAGGACCTCGGTTACCCGCCGCTTGTAACTCCCACCAGTCAGATAGTGGGCATACAGGCCGTGATGAACGTATTAGTGGGGGAGCGCTACAAGGCCGTGTCCAAGGAGGTCAAGGACTACGTTAAGGGCTTATACGGCCGCCCGCCCGCGAAGATAAGTGAGGAGATAAAGTCTAAGATAATCGGCGATGAAGAAGTAATCACAAGCCGTCCTGCTGACTTCTTAGAGCCACAGCTCCACATCCTAAGAAAGGAGGCGGAGGAGTTGGGGATTATCAATAGCGAAGAGGACCTTCTCATTTACGCGCTTTTCCCACAGGTGGCCGTAAAATTCCTCAAAGGCGAGCTCAAGGAGGAGCCCTTAAAGGAGGTGCAGGAAGCGGCCGTACCCGAGTCGCATGTCCCAACGGAGTTTGAAGTTGAGGTCGACGGGGATTTATACACCGTTAAGGTCAAGCCAATCGGTGGCTACATGGAGATTCAGGAGGCTCATAAGGGCACAGGGCATCCACCAGCTTCAGTTGAGGGCGCATTGACCGCCTCAATGCAGGGCATGATTGTAAAACTGAAAGTTAAGGTGGGCGATAAGATCCAGAAGGGGGATGTGGTCGCGGTCCTCGAAGCTATGAAGATGCAGAACGACGTTCACGCTCCCAACGGCGGAGAGGTGAAAGAGATCTTTGTTAAGGAGGGAGTGTCGGTGAATGCTGGCGCGCCGTTGATGCTGATAAAATAAGGGTAGGGATATGTTCAAGAAGATACTGATAGCGAATCGCGGTGAGATCGCGGTACGTATAATGAGGGCGTGCAGGGAGCTAGGCATAACCCCAGTCGCCGTTTATTCCGAGGCTGACAAGAACGCTCTACACACAAAATATGCTGACGATGCTTATCCCATTGGTCCATCCCCTCCGAGCCAGAGCTACTTGAACATACCAGTAATCATAGAGTCAGCAGAGAAAGCTGGTTGTGAGGCCGTGCATCCGGGCTATGGATTCCTGGCCGAAAACTGGAAGTTCGCCAAGGAGTGCGAGGATCATGGCATACAGTTCATTGGACCAGGGAGCGATGCCATCAAGAAGATGGGTGACAAGATAACTGCTAGGGAGCTGATGAAGAAGGCAGATGTTCCGATAGTACCCGGCTCTGAAGGAAGTACATCCAGTGTGGATGGAGCAGAGAAAATCGCAAAGGAAGTGGGCTATCCCATCGTCCTCAAAGCAAGCGCAGGGGGCGGTGGAATAGGAATGCGTATTGTATCAGATGAGACGGAGCTTGCTCACGCCATCGAGGCAACTCAAGCCGTCTCCAAGTCGGCGTTTGGGGATCCCACCCTATTCATCGAAAAGTACCTCGAGAAGCCTCGGCACATAGAATTCCAGGTGCTGGCTGACACCCACGGTAACACCATTCATATCGGTGAGAGGGAGTGCAGCATTCAACGGAGGCACCAGAAGCTTGTTGAAGAGACTCCATCGCCGGTGGTCACAGAAGAAATCCGCAAGAGGGTGGGGGAGATAGCTGTCAGGGCAGCAAGCTCCATAGGCTATGTCAACGCCGGTACTGTTGAGTTCATTTACTCCGATGAAGAATTCTACTTTTTGGAGATGAACACCCGCCTTCAGGTGGAGCATCCGATAACTGAGATCACTGCTGGCGTGGACATCGTCAAGGAGCAGATCAGGATTGCGAACGGCCAGGAAATAAGCTTGACTCAGAAGGAAGTGGCTCCCGTAGGGCACGCCATAGAGTGCAGGATCAACGCCGAGGACCCGCTGAACGATTTCGCGCCGTCCCCTGGGAAGATCACGAAGTACCGTTCGCCCGGCGGACCGGGAGTTAGGCTGGACAGCGGCGTGAGGATGGGCTACGTCATCTCTCCCTATTACGACCCCATGGTATCCAAGTTAGTGGTTTGGGGAAGGAATAGACATGAAGCGATAAATAGAATGAAGAGGGCGTTATCGGAGTACGTAATCACCGGCGTCAAGACAAACGTCCCGTTTCACAAGGCGGTTATGAGCGATGAGCTCTTCGTAAAGGGCGACTACAACACCCATTTCATAGAGGAGAGGAACATCACAGAGAAGGTACCGGAGATCGTGGAGGCCGATAAGGCCAGGGAGGCCAGGCTCGCGGAGATATTCAAAGATGACAAGACCGTGGCCGCCATCTCCGCTGC
>CBDUVV010000006.1:0-15840 GCA_965370755.1 uncultured archaeon
CGTCGAGAGTGGTGATGGTAAACCCGACCTCCACATCAGAGAACTTCTTTAAGATGTCCAAATCCCGTAAGACCAAATTTGATTTTGTCTGAATGCAGACAGGAAAGTCCGCTTTCGCTAGCTCCATTAAACACTTTCGTGTCACCTCATATTTTTTCTCCAGAGGTTGATATCCATCTGTTACCGTTGATATGCCAACTTGTCCCCTGGATTTCTTACGTAGCTCACGTCGCAAGACAGTAGGAATGTTCAACTTTACATCCACGAATTCTCCCCACTCCCTCTTCTCCCTCAGTACTGCCGGTGCATAACAGTATATGCAACCATGCCCACACCCGCGGTACGGATTAAGGGCGTAATCGTAAAGCCCTGAAGGGGATAAAGCGCTCTTGCACATCAAAGTTCTAAGTCGCATTGAAATCATCGATTCTCCTTTGGTAGAGAGAATCCCTTAGGACCGTACTGTTGGATATCCAGCGGTCCCTAGGGATGTCCAATCTTGTTGAGATGTAACCAAGGGCGTTGCCCAAAGTGTCGAACTTCTTGGGCTCCATCTTCATGGCATGCCTGACGTTCTCCCTAACATTCCATACTCCAACCGGCATTATGTAACCCGGATGCGCCTCTCTTAGAATAACGACCTTAGCTTGTTTCTTCTCACGTTCGAGGGCCTCTGATGTCGCAAGCCTAGCTGCATAGTAACATCCCCCGATCTCGGCATACTTGCTCCTACCATGGTAACCCTCAGAACTTGAAAATATCACTACACCTTTTCCACTGGGGTTCCAAACTGTATTCGGATACCATGCTTCAACCAATTCATAGCTCCAAGCCGTAGGAAGCATCAGAACTACAAAGCGATTATCAAGGGACCATGACTCGTATACCCTGTACTCGTCGATGGTAGGGAAATTCTTGATTTCTTCGACAAGGGTTTTGGAGATGGTATCGTCCACCGCGGTGATGCTCCATCTCGTGGGCACAAAACGTCTGTCCTTACCTACGCCGAAGGCGCCCACACTCAACGAGCGTTGCAACTTGGATACAAAGACGCCACCCTCATAGAGTTGCAATATGGCGTCGGTGGCTCTCATATCCGTGTCATGATAAGCCTTCTCTATCCTCCTGTCCATCTTCAAATTCCCGACATCTAACTTCTTAAGGGGGGCACTGAGGCCGAAGGGCTGAACCTCGGAATCCAGAACCAGTCGCCCCGAAGGCTTCTTGAAGAATTCGGCTTCCAACTCGGTGGGACTAGCGCTCATGGCTAGCTCCCTAGTCGCATCGACCATCTTACCGCCGTCTTCGACGTCTGTCACATTTATCCTGTATTTGCATCTGACAAGTTGAAAGCGAAAGTCTATGATCTCTTCGATGCTCTTTCCGTACCAGAGCTCGGGGGTATCAAGGAGTGATGTATCACCGTGCATGGGCGGGAGAAGTGGCCCCATGAGGACCTTGGGATATCCTATTCTACCTACAAAAACCCCTGGGGGAGATGAACCCTCCAAATTAAGGGTGTCGATGAGCGATTTAGTCTTCTCACCTCTATAGTATGTTACTAGTACTGGGCAACGCTCTTTGCCGCAAAGCAACTTCGCTCCACGACAGCGTACGCATCGTGAATCGCTCTCTACGTTGAAAATGTCGAGCATATCTTAACCTAGCTTTTCGGTTAAAAATAACATTCGGAAGAGGTAATGGAAAGTGTTCAAAGCCCGCATATACCCAGGAAATTTTTGAATATCTCTGGACCTTTAGGAGTGTGCTCCACTTCAGGGTGAAATTGCACCCCATATAGAGGTAACGACTTGTGGGCAATGGCCTCTATACCGCAGGTTGCAGAGTGAGCGAGTTTCACGAAGTCCGGCGGGAGCCCCGAAACTTCATCCTTGTGGGAAACCCATGCAGAAAAGCTCGGTGAAAGACCCTTAAGGATTTCATCCTCATCGTCCACGATGATCTCGCTATCGGCATATTCCCCGATATCAGCCGTAATGACTTTTCCGCCGTAAAGTTTTGCCATCAGTTGTTGACCCAGACAAATCCCAAGAATAGGTACTTCACCAGCGTATCGCTTGATTATCTCCCCCGAGTTTCCACTTTCCTCCAAATATTGCCCCCCACCTATCACAATGCCCTTTGGCCCCTCCCCCTCAACCTCCTCTAGGGTAATAGTATTTTGGACAAGTTTGGCATCTGCCCCCAAATATTTTAAGGTTCTATAAATCCTGTGATTGTACTGGCCTACGTTTGCAACAACTAATACATCAGTCATCTGTCAAGAAATGTAATCGCAGAGATAAAAAATATTACCTTTAGATATAGCCCATTCATGAGTCCCTTTATCAGGTAGAAATCTACTCCTCAGTCGATTCTTTTTCGACTTCTGCGGTACCAGCTTCAGGCTCTTCTTCCGTTACTTCTTCAGCTTCCTCCTTCTTTTCGCCTTCCGCTTCTTCCTTCTTGCCCCTTTTGAGTACCTTCTTAACTAACAGAAACGCTACGATTGCCGGAAGGAGTAGTATCCCCAAAACCATGGCTGCTAGACCTATCAAGGGCATAAGTGATGGTCTCTCAGGCTCTTTAATTGGCTCTAGTGGAGCCAGCGTTACAGGGATTTCTACTACGAGTGGCGCAGGTGGAGGCCCTACAACTGACCCAGACCGTCCATAGACCGACCCACCCCTGCCATAAACGCTACCGCCTATGCCATAAACTGAAAGATGAGATGTTACTAACCATATAACATTCTGATCTTTGTCTATTTTGATGGATTCTACCCATGATGGATTGCCTTCCACAAGCGTTATCCACATTCCATATGTTTCCGAGTTGGAATCGTCATCGTACCATTTCATGTAAATTCCGTCTTCGGAAAGCCCCCTTTCTCCAACCTCGTCCTCTGAGTATTTTATTGCTATCATGGTTGATTCGATATCGGAAACAGGGGCTTCCAAATTAACGAAAGTACCAAGGGAAACCTCTCCATCTACTGCCTCCCAGTCCTTAAGTCCCAATGGAGTTTCACCTGCATCGTAACCTGCGTATTCTGTGAGTTTAACACCCTCGCCTCCCACATCTTTCCCTTCCTTAGAATCAATTTCAATATGGGACCTTCTTAAACCTGAGGTAGCAGGGTTTATAACATAGCTTCCAGCTTTTGGATTTATCCCCACATCATTTATGTTACCCGAGACTCTCTCCCTCGTCTCTTTCGGTGGGTTTAGAACGTCTGAAACCAACATCAAATTTGAAGCAATCATCCCCTTTAGTGCGTTTGAAGCTCCATAGTCCTTCTTCCTGAGTTCGCCGGATCTTAAGCCAGAAGCTATTACACTCATAGGCTTCTCAGAAGAAGCGACATCCAGAATGAATTCTTTTGTAGTCCATATCTCAATTGTTGGATTATCAATCCCGCCTTTAGCAACTTCAAGTATCTTTCCATTTGACAAGACGACTCCTACTTTCTCGTCGTCAACGTTGATGTTCAATCTAGCTGAGGCAAATACTGTCAATCCTGGTGGTATTCCGACTTGGTCAATGAGTTTATTGATTTCACTTTGCTCCTCGCTTAGGATGTCGTAGATGGGTCTATCCAACTCAGAGGCCGGGACTGCCTGGACAATAAGTAGAAATATAACCAAACCAGCCGAGAATTTTACAATATTTTTCATCTAAAAAAAAGATGCACTCTTCTACAATAAATAATTTAGGCCTTCGCCCCACCCTCATAAATCACCTTCACCCCTTTTTCGATAAGGCGTTTAATTAACTTCTCAGCCCATTTGAGTTTTCTCGCCTTAAGTTCTGCGTCATTCGTAAAAGAATACTTACCTATCTCGCCATGAAAATCCATTCCATACAGGTGTATCTCCTTGGCGCCAAAATGGTGAGCTAAAAAAACAGCCCGATCCCCATCAGTGAATCCACCGAAGTTGTTGAGGTTTCCGAAAGGACGGGTCTGGGTGGTGCCCACTATAGGCCCAAAGTGCTGAACATGCTTACGTATGGCATTGATATTGTCGCCATGAGCATGAACCACCATGATGCTGCCTTCTTTTTTCGCCTTGAGCAGATCCTCAATTCTACCATCGAGGTCCGTAACAACGATGTCTGGAACTACTCCCCTCTTTAATAAGTAACTCGTTGCACCGTCAGCAGTTATGTTCGTACCGGAAGCGAATCTCTCGATAAGTTCCAATGAGGGACCCGCACCGTATATGTTCACCCTTTTCCCCGTTATTTTTTCTTTTAGCAAACCAGCATCTAAAGGTTTGATTATAGAGTTAAGGAGACTAGCCGCGGCCTTGTCATCCTCCTCTGAAAAATTAAAATCGGATAGGATCTCACGATAAAATCCCTTCCACTCTTCGAATCTCATACTATAGGACCTATTAGTGCAATAGACTGGCCACTGCCTTCGCTAAATCTGTTATGGCAACGGCGGCAGGTGATTCCGGTTTGGAGAGTATAAGGGGCTTTCCACTCGAATTCGATCTTCTTACCTCGATGTCCTCAGGTATTACACCGATGATCTTAGCGTCTAATGCCCTCTGAATTTCGGTCAAACCAATTTCTCCCAAATCTCTTGTCACTCTGTTCAGGGCCATTCCCACTATATTGGAACCTATTTCCTTTGCTGCTAATTTGGTTTTAAGGGCGCCAGATATTGAGGTAATCTCTGGATTGACTATGGGCATAACGTTGCCGGATGCCAAAACCGGTTCGACGCTTAAACCCATCCCCGCTGGAGCGTCGAGAAGTACTATATCCGCATAGTCCTCAAGTTCTTCTACTACGTCCATAAACTTGGTAGGATCGGACTTAGTCAAACCTTCTAGGGTGATCCCGGACGGAACCAGTTTAACACCCCCCGGACCATCGAATATCGCATCCTTAATATTGACCTCCCCGGCTAATACCTCGTGAATCGTCGGCTCCAATTTCTCGAGGCCGAGATAGAAAACTAAATTACCCATCTCTAAGTCAGCATCCAACAAAACAACCGTTTTCCCCATTTTCGCCAAGGCGATGCCCATGTTTATGGTGATACTTGTCTTACCAACACCCCCCTTTCCGGACGCGATTGTCAATGCTTTCATCGAACCCACCTAATATGATACCTCTTTATTGGAGTCTCAAAATCGTGATGATAAAGTTACTTTTTTCTATAGGCCACTCTTTGGTATACCCATCCTTTTTACCTTTGCCCATAGATGATATATCAAGGACCGTTGATCTAGTCTCCCTAGAGATATATCTCTCCTGGGATTTTAGCAGGTTCACTACTTCATCATCTTCGACTACGACCGAAGCCTCTATGAAATCCTCGATGTCCAAATCCATTTCCTTTCTCATCTCCTGAATCCTCCTAACAACCTCCCTTGAGAAACCCAAGGAACGAACCTCCTCGGTTCGATGTAAATCTAAGAAAACCTCTCCATGCTCAAATGCCTCTGATATGAAACCCTCGGGCAAGACCCTCTTAAGGACAGCGTGTCTATCGGTCAGCTCGACCTCCCGTCCCTTGATCTCAGCTTTCAATCCCTCTGGAAGTTTAGCGGCCTCCTCGGGCCCAAGATCCTTTATATAACTTGCAACATCGTCGGCGAGTTCCTTAAAATCCGGGCCCAGGTGTTTAAAGTTTGGATCCAGCCGCGACTCGCCGAAGTCTTCCCCCACGTCAAGCATGACAATCTCCAATGCATTGCAGTGAGCCTTTATTAAGTCCTTATGTCTCCCCAGAGCCTTTTTGCTATCCTCATCCGTTGGTTTATAGACTATCCTTGCCACCGGCCACCGCCTCTTCATTCCCCTCTTACCCCTCGCAGCCGTGACGGCGTCCGAAAAGCTCCTGACTACAATCATGTCTGCTTCTAGCTCCGGATTAATAACTTCATCATTAACCTCTGGCCATGGTTCTAAGTGGACGCTTTCCTCCGAGCCATCCAGGTTTCGGTAAATCTCCTCGCTGAGATGGGGGGTTATGGGCGCCATAATACGACTCAACTTAGTAAGCACCTCGAAAAGTGTCGCATAAGTCGCCAGCTTCTCAGGATCATCTTTTTCCACCCAAATCCTAGGTCTAGCCAGCGTAACGTACCACCTGCTCAGATCCTCAAGGATAAATTGCTTCAATGCCCGTGTAGCCTTATATACGTGCAGTTCATCGAAGGCCGCTGCAACCTCTCCTATCAATGTATTAAGCGTGGACAACATCCACCTATCCTCCGGCCGATATGCCATCTTTTCACCGATCTTTTCCTCCGAGAATCCGTCGATGCTCATATAGGTGGTTGCGAAAACGTAGACATTCCACAGTACGTTGAACATCTTATGAACGACGCCAACCTCCCCCCAATTAAACCGAAGGTCCTCCCAAGGCTTAGTAGACCATAGAACGTAGAAACGCAGTACCTCGGCACCGTACTTATCCACAACTTCCTCCGGCCGAACCACGTTGCCCAAAGACTTGCTCATCTTCTCCCCCTTCTCGTCCAAGGTGAAGCCATGCATTAACACCCGGCGGTAGGGAACCTCATCCAGTGCCAGTAGGCCGCAGCCCAGCATTGAGTAGAACCATCCTCTGGTCTGGTCATGCCCTTCCGTTATGAAATCTGCGGGATACCACTTTTTGAACTCCTCCTCCCTAGAAGGATACTCTAAGGATGCCCAAGTCGCGACGCCTGAGTCGAACCAAACATCCAGGACATCTGGAACCCTCCGCATGTTCCCTCCACAGTTGCATTGGAAGGTTACGTTATCCACTTCTGGTTTATGTAGGTCCGTAATTTTATGGTCCACCTTTTCTTCTAATTCTCTCCGTGAGCCGACAACCTCAACTCCATCACATTTCTCACACACCCAAACAGGCAATGGGATGCCCCAATAACGCTGCCTGGAAATGGTCCAGTCCTTAGCATTTGCCACCCAGTCCCTAAAACGGGCCGATCCCGCCCACTCGGGTACCCACTCAACCTTATCGATACTCTCCAACATCTTCTCCTTGAGTTTTGACATTTGAATGAACCATTGCTCAGTGGCGCGATAGATTATGGGGGTCTTGCAACGCCAGCAATGCCCATACCTGTGCACGATGGATCCCGAACCTATCAGTGAGCCCTTTGTCTCTAGGTCTTTTATTATCACCTTATCGTCTTTTTTCACGGTCATGCCGGCGTATCGTCCCGCGTTTTCCGTGAACTTCCCTTGCTCGTCGACGGGGCACATGGGCGGTATTCCGTACTCCGCCCCTACTTCGAAATCCTCTGGGCCGTGTCCAGGGGCACAGTGAACGCAGCCTGTTCCTTCTTCGAGGGTCACATAATCGGGTGTAAGGACAACGGAATACGCGTTATCAGGCGGGGAGACCAGAGCCGATAATGGATTCACATACTTTAATCCCTCCAGCTCCGAACCCTTGAGGACCTCGAGCACATCGTAATCCATGTCCAATTTCTCCTTCAACACAGGGGCCAATTCCTTGGCTAAAATGAATACTCCCTCCCTTGTTTTCGCCTTGACGTACTCATAATCCGGATGAACCATAACCGCAAGATTTGCTATAAGAGTCCATGGAGTTGTGGTCCAGATTAGAATGTACTCATTTTCCCTATCCTCAAGGGGGAATTTTACATAAATGGATGGATCACTTCTATCCTGATATTCTATCTCGGCGTCTGCCAGTGCAGTTTCACATCTTGGGCACCAAGTAACCACCCTCAAATCCTTTGTAAGAAGGCTTTTCTCGTGGGCCTTCTTCAGGGTCCACCACGCAGCCTCCATGTACTCATTATGCATTGTCATATATGGAGCGTCCCAATCCATCCAAACGCCCAGCCTCTTGAACTGTTCGCCCATTATCTCTATGTGTTCGGTGGCCCATTTCTTGCATTCGTCCACGAACTTACCGATGCCCAGCTCCTCTATCTCCTTCTTGTTCTTTATGCCGAGTTTACTCTCGACCTTTACTTCGATCGGTAGGCCATGGCAATCCCATCCCGCCTGTCTCCTTACGTTCAAGCCCGTCGCAGCGAGATACCTCACTATTGAGTCTTTCAATATCTTGTTCCACGCCGTTCCTAGGTGAATCGCTCCACTGGCATACGGAGGTCCATCGAGAAAGTAGTACTTAGGCTTCTTCTCGAGTCTAGCCTTGCTCTTCTCATATATCCTATGCGTCGTCCAGAACTTTTGAACCCGCTCCTCCAAAGTCCTGAAATCCAGCTCTTTTTGAGCCTGTTCCACCATGTCATTCACCCGGACGAGTAGGAGAAGGTTATAGCAGCTTTTAAAGGTTTTGATGAACAAATTAACACGGTATGAATGATGCCAAAGTCAAGCAAGCTTTGATGCTCTTAATGAGTGTGAACTCTTCTGAATTAACGGTGAAAGAAGCGGTAGAAGTTATCGAACTCGTCACGAATGAACCTGAATCGATACGGGAGACTCTGAAAATTGCGGAGCAGAAGGGGTTGATAACAAGGGAGGGGGGACGAGTTATTTTCAAGACTCATCATCCGATCGTGGATCTTACCTGGCCAAAACCAAAGATAAAGAAAACCCAGTGCAGGGATAACTGCAAGAGATGCGGTAGGCGTATCGGCAACTGCAACTACATCCTATTGGATGATACAATAATCGGGCCTCTCGGCAGTGAGTGTATCAAGAAACTGAAGCTATCGATTTCCTGATCAACCCTCATTTCTTCTTCATGAAAGCTTCAATTATGTCTATCGGCACGGGTAACACGAAGGTCGAGGCCTTTTCAGAGGTCGCTTCGCTAACGGTCTGGAGGAATCTCAATTGGAGTGCCGCTGGGTGCTTACCTATGATCTCAGCTGCTTTAGACAGCTTCGCAGCTGCTTGGAACTCGCCCTCTGCATGGATTATTTTGGCCCTTCTCTCCCTCTCGGCCTCAGCCTGCTTGGCCATGGCTCGCTTCATGTTCTCGGGGAGCTCCAGATCCTTTATTTCCACTGTGGACACTTTAACCCCCCAAGGATCGGTCTGCTCATCTATAATCGTTTGCAACTCCGAGTTGATCTTTTCCCTCTTGGAGAGCAACTCATCGAGCTCGCTTTGGCCGAGGACGCTTCTCAGCGTGGTCTGAGCTATTAACGAAGTGGCGGCAAAGTAGTTCTCCACTTGCACGATGGCATTCGCGGGATCCATTATCCTGAAATACACGACGGCATTCACCCTAGTGGTCACGTTGTCCTTGGTTATTATCTCCTGGGACGGGACATCCAGGGTCACCGTTCGGAGGTCCACCTTTACCATCCTCTCCACGATCGGTATTATGAAGAATAAGCCCGGGCCCCTCGCGCCTACCAGCCTGCCCAATCTGAATATTACTCCCCGTTCGTATTCTTGGACTATCTTTATGGCTGAACTTAGGAATACCAGCAAGATTATTACAAGAAATGAAATAGTTTCAAACACAGCCATCCAGCACCACCTCGATTTCTACTATAGTTTGGATGGTTTAAATAGTTATTTAATTAGGCAAAAATGCCAGGATTTTAGATCTCCTCAACGATGAGGGTTAAATTCTCGACATCAACTACTTTTATCTTCTTGCCCTTGGAAATTGATCCCGCTGTGGCCCTAGCATGCCATGTTTCACCATGCACAAATATGGACCCTTCTGGGTCGAGTTCCGTCTTTGTCTCTCCTTTTAAACCCACCATACCTTCTATACCAGTCGTTGGCTTTTTCCGCTGGGTTTTGACGGTTAGACCGACTACGAAGAGAAAGAAGAGCGCGGTTATGAACGCAGTTGAGATTATAACGCTTAATGATATCCTAACATATGGTTCCTTTTCCGCGTTTATCAGAAGGATAGATCCGAGGATAAGTGATATTATACCACCGGCGGCGAGAATGCCCATGGTGGGCGTATAAAGTTCGGCGATAAACAAAATCACTGCGAATATAATGAAGGCTATGCCAGTGGCACTTACGCTCAAAGCCTGGAAGGACCAGAGAGCAAGCAACATGGAGATGCCGCCCAAAACGCCGGGGAGAATCGCACCTGGATTCTGTAGCTCGAATATTATACCGTATATCCCCGCTAGGAACAATATATAGGCCACGGTTGGATTCGAGATGGTATGTAGGAAACGCTCGCTGGCCGACATTGGAAGTCTCTTAATCACGGCCCCCCTCGTCCTCAGGGTCTTTCTTCCTGCGGGAACATCAACTGAAACCCCATGGAGTTTCTCTAACAATGTATCATAATCTTCTGCAACGATGTCAATAATACCCTTCTCCAAGGCATCGGTGGCTGTTATGGAAGTACTGTTGTATACGAAGCCCTGGGCAATGTCGACGTCCCTTTTTCTTTTTTCGGCTATAGATTTCATGTAAGCAGCTGCATCATTAACTATCTTTTCTGAGACATCCCCTGCACCCCCCACACCTATTGCAACCGGATGGGCAGCTCCAACGTTTGTTCCTGGGGCCATAGCGGCGACGTGAGAAGCCATCATTATGAAACTACCAGCAGACGCTGCCCTGGCACCACCGGGGTAAACATAGACCACCACAGGCACTTCGCTTTCCAGCACATCCTTGATTATTGTGCGCATGGAAATATCAAGACCGCCAGGTGTGTCCATCTGAATCACTATTGCCTCAGCATCATCCTCAGTTGCAGCGTTTATTCCTTTGGCAACATATCCGCTCACCACGGAATCTATCACGCCCTCGACCTCCAGAACGTATATGCTATTGGAGGGCGTCTGGGCATAATTTATAAAGAAAAACAGAGTGAGTACTAAGAAACTTATGGGGATTCCTAAAATCCTTCCAAACGCCATGATTATGATAACCACTAATTCCTATAAAAGGATGGTGCGGGAATGATTGAAGCCATGTGGGTGGAGAAATACCGCCCTGAGAGAATAGACGAAATCGTTGGGCAAAAAGAGGTCGTGGTTAGGCTAAAAGGATACGTCGCAGCGAGGAACCTTCCCAACATGTTATTCTCAGGCCCCCCGGGTACGGGTAAGACAACTGCTGCCATCGCCCTTGCAAAGGAACTTTTTGCCGAAAACTGGAGGACTAACTTATTGGAGTTGAACGCCAGTGACGAGAGGGGTATAGATATTGTGCGAGGAAAGATTAAGAGCTTCGCTAGGACACTTGCCACAGGAGGTGGATTTAAGATAATATTTCTTGATGAAGCCGATGCTCTGACAAAGGACGCGCAACATGCCCTCAGACGTACCATGGAGATGTATACAACCACCTGTAGGTTCATGCTCTCGTGTAACTACTCCAGCAAGATCATCGAGCCCATTCAATCCCGATGCGCTTTGTTCAGATTCAGACCTCTTAAAGACGATGATATGAAATCTAGGCTGCTCAAGATCGCTGATAAGGAAGGACGGAAAATCACTCCAGACGGCCTTGAAGCGCTGTTATATGCAAGTGCAGGTGACATGAGGAGGGCCATCAATCTTCTTCAATCCGCTGCCTCCACAGCTGAGGAGCTAAATAAGGACGTAATGTATAAGATAATGGCAAGAGCGACACCGGAAGAAGTTAAAGAAATAATGGAACTAGCTATAGCTGGCAAGTTTTTAGATTCAAGGACAAAATTACGTGACCTGATGATCACCTACGGGATGAGCGGAGAGGACCTCGTAGAACAGTTTCATAGGGAGGCCTTCAAGCTGCCCATATCAGAGGCAGCTAAAGTTAAATTGGTGGATACCATAGGTGAATACGACTTTCGCCTAGTAGAGGGCAGCAACGAGATGATACAGCTAGAAGCATTACTTGCGCAATTCGCCTATCTCGGCGAAAATTTCGGGGAGAGTTCTAAGCTATGAAGAAAACTGTCATAAAAGTCAATAAAGACACAAACCGAGTGGGCATAACGGGCTTAGAACGCCTTGTAGAGATTAATAGAAGCCAAGGTGTCGTCGTACTTATGCCCAAGATTGACGTCTACTTGGAGCTCGAGCCTGGAGTCGAGGCGGATGGGCATCCTTTCCAGGACCGTGTAAACGACGCCATAGACAAGGCGTTGGCATCCGATTTGAGTTCCATCGAAGAGTTTTGTACCAGAATAATCGCATTCCTCCTCCAAGGATACACAGATGCCAGGGGGGCTGAAGTAGCAGCTGACGCCGGATACGTTGTCATGAGGCGTACGCCTAAGACAAGGCTCAAGACCCAAGAGATGTACAAAATACTGGGAAGGGCATTGAGCGAGGACGGTAAAGTTAGAAAGATGGTAGGCGTCGAGGTCACGGGCATCAGCACCTGCCCCTGTGCCCATGAAGGTCTCTTGGAGGAGTCAAAAATAAAACTCGGGGAAAACTTCACCGATGCCGAAATAAACAATATCCTAGATGCCTTACCTATAGCCAGCCACAATCAGAGAAACGTCGCTCAGATACTTCTAGAGGTGTCCGATGGACACGAGGACGAAGTTGAAGCCGAGGATTTGATATCGATTATAGAGGCCTCCATGAGTTCGCGTCTTTATGAGGTACTTAAGAGGGAGGACGAAGTGGCGGTCGTGTTGGATGCCCACGCGAACCCGAATTTTGTGGAAGATATAGTAAGGAAGATTCTTATAAGCATCGTCAATCGCTACCACGATTTGCCCGATGATGCCCTTGTGTTCACGCGGAGCGAGAGCTTCGAGTCAATTCACCAGCATAATGCGATAGCCGAAAGACTCGCGAGACTTGGCGAGCTGCGAAAAGAAGGCAACAGTGGATAAGAGTTTTCTTTACTTACCGAACACACCACTAAGGAACTTTCTCGTTACCCCCCCACTTGCAGGCTTTTGACCATTTTTCTCGCCGACGAGTTCTTTAGCCAGCTTTTTTATAGCGATTGCCGCTGGGGAATTTGGACTTTTTCTGATCAGTGGCTGACCGAATGTTGTTGCCCGCCTCATTTCTATATCCTCAGGTATAATTCCAAGGACATCCACTTCGAGGATGGTTTCCACCTCCTGAGATGTGAGATCGGTTTTCACATCGTAACCGGCTCGATTGATCACTACCCCAAGAATTTGGGTGCCGAGCTTCTTCGCTACTATCTTGGTTTTTAAAGCATCTGACATGGAGGAAAGCTCGGGTATGACCACTAGTATCACCTGTTGAGCCACGGCTAAGGAAGAGATGACGCTTTTGCTCAAACCGGCTGGTACGTCTATCAAAAGTATCTCGGTGGATTCCATAAGCTCCTCTAACACATTCTTGAGATTATCGGGATCCGCCCTACTCAAACCATCTAAAGACATGCCAGCAGGGACTAATTTAACCCCATCTGGTCCATGATAAATACACGATTCTAAGTCTGATTCACCGGCTAATACGCTTTGAAGGGTTCCCTCCACGGCCTCAAGACCAAAATGTAACTCAAGGTTGGCCATCTCTATGTCGGCATCCAATATGGTTACATCTTTGCCAAGTTGTGCTAGGGCAAGTCCTATATTGGCGGCTAAGGCTGTTTTGCCAACCCCACCCTTTCCTGAGGCAATAGCAATCGAAATACCCATAAGGATTCAATAAGAGTTCTCTCTTTATGCTTTATAATATTACTGATATTATCATATTTATTAGCGAGTTCTTCCTTGACCCTTTAAAAGCCGCGGCCTATTCTGAGATTGAAATGACCAGATATAAAAAAAATATTCTGGGGCGAGGATATCACCCCACATGTTACTTCTCCCCTAGTCGCGGATGCCTTCTTCCTTTATAGAGAATATGGCCTCACCCTCAGGTAGACTCGGTGAGTCTATGAGTCTTGCAACCCTCTTGCCTCCTTTGGATTTCCGTAGGTAGATTCTGAAAGTCGAGGAATGGCCCACTATATGCCCCCCAATGGGCGTTGTAGGGTCGCCGAAGAAGAAGTCTGGCCTAGCCATGACCTGATTAGTTACCACGACAGCTAGGTTATACATATCCGCAAGCTTCTGTAGAGTGTGCATATGCCTGTTGAGCTTCTGCTGACGATCCGCCAGCATACCTCTCCCGCTGTAGTCGGCCCTGAATTGTGAGGTCAGGGAATCGACAACGATTAGCCCGATATCTTTCTCCGCTAACATTTCATCTGCCTGATCCACCATCAGTACCTGTTGATCGCTCGTATAAGCACGCGCCACGATTATCCTATCCAGTACTTCACTTGGGTTGAGGCCAACTGCTTCTGACATGTGTATGATTCTCTCGGGCCTGAAGGTATTCTCGGTGTCAACATATAGGGTCCCTTTTCCCAGTCCCAAATCTGCTTCTGGAAGTTGTGCGCTCACTGCCAACTGATGACCTATCTGTGTCTTACCTGATCCGAACTCGCCGAAAAACTCAGTTATGGCTTGGGTTTCTACACCTCCACCTAGGAGTTGATCTAGGATTCCGCTCCCCGTGATTATCCGACTCAGACTCTGCCGTTTCTCCCAGACTTCTGTGCCTGTCATAAATCCCATCTGCAACATGCCTCTTGCAGAGCTGACCACTTTCTGGGCTGTGCCTTCGCCCATGCCCGCGACATCCTTTAAACTGGTGATGGTTGCAACAGCTATCGACTCAACGGTCTTAAAACCCGCTTCCCTCAACTTCTCAGCCGTCGCCTCGCCTATTCCAGTTATTTCTTCTATCTCCATTTCTCTATTCCTCCGCGATTTTTATCTCTTCTAACAATTCCTTGATTAACTCTCTTGGATCTGGATTAAGGATGATGTCTCTAACCACTAATTCATCCTGATCGGAGAAATCATTGTGTCTTACATTCACAGTGGCTATTACCTCCCTACCGAGAATCTCCTTTGTTCTTTCTTCAACTTTTTCTGCAACTTTTTGTTCTAGATCTTCACCCTCTAACGACACATTGAGTAAAGCCTCTGCTTGTTTATCATAAAAAGCAGCCCGCATGCATGCGGTGCCATCGTCTATGACTGCATTAACAACCACACCCCTCTTGTCGTCCTTCCTTTGGAACACTTTGGGTTCGTAGAGCTCTGCCAATACTCCTCTAATGTTGGCCTCATCTCCATCCTTGAGTTCTTTCATCTCTTTCTTGGTGGCGGCAACAGTCTCGAGTACTACGTCCAGCTTTCCTTCTGGGGGGTTCAAGACCACTTTTCCATATTTCCCTACGTTGATCTCTGGACCTCTGTATCGGATCTTCACGTAGCCTTTTTCCACCTTGATGGTGTCCCCTGCCTTAATCTCATCACGGTCCAACATTCCGACGTCATCGTCCCACAGCACTAGCCCTGCTTTACCAGTCTCATCAGCGACGACCAAGTTCACTACCCGCCCCTTGGTATTGTCATCCCTATCAAATTCTCTAGACTCGTAAATGTGCATCACCTTACAGAGCACATCAACGCTACTCAGTCCCTCCCTCAGTTCGCCTATTTTAATCGGTTCGCTTTCCTTGAGTTGAATATCATCCAGTTCTACGTCGTCGGGGTTGGGGATTATCTTCGACATATTGTTGATGTGTATCTCGGCCTCGCCATCCTGGTTCTCCCTCGTGTATGTGTTTTTTATCCTAATAATCTGCTCCTCCTCGATTTGACCTTCTGAGAGTGCCGATGCCCCGTCTCCCCAGAAGACTACCCTAATAGTACCCGTATCATCCCCTAAGATTAGAGACCCCATCAGCCCAGTAGCACCATTCTTCTTAGTGAATTCCTTGACCGGATAGACCTTCAAGACCTTCCCCACGATGTCCACACGGGTCATACCCGGTATCACGTTTTCCACCTTTAGATCATGACTTCTCGGCTCCCCCTTGAAGAGGTTCAATCCGAACTCCTTGGCGACTATATGTGCTGCGCCATCGGGTGTCACCAAACCACCT
>CBDUVV010000007.1:0-15711 GCA_965370755.1 uncultured archaeon
GTACTTATTCTTTGCCCGAGCATCACCCGAGGCAGGTGTGTGCACGTGCAGGTCTACCTTCACAAACCGGGCTCCATGACTAACCCCAAGAATCTCCTGATAATTGCTATAGATATCTGAGGCGGAAATCATGAATAAACCACCTAAAGAAACCCTGTTAGTACTCCAGTTTCCGGTCGAGTGCCTTTGCCTGTTCGACCCAGGATTTCACGTCATCTAAGCCTGGCACTCGTCTGACCACGTGGGGGTGCTCCTTGTCATACTCTATTATTGCTTCGTGGAGGTTCTCTGGGTTCCTCTGGGCCAGCTCTGGCACGGTGTCAACCCCAGCTTCCTCCAGTAGGTCAGAGTATTCCTCTCCGATTCCATTGATCCTCATGAGATCCGCTAGGTTCGCCCATTCCAGAATGAGCTTCCCGCTTATACCGGTTTTCTCGGCAAGGTCGGTTCTATCGCTTGGAGTGCAGCATGCCTCCAAGAGGTCACTTGTAGTCTTGATTCCAACCCCGTTAAGCTTCTCAGTGTATTCAGACCCAATCCCCTCAATATCTATTATAGGATACGACACTTCTCTCACCTCTCCTTTTTCTTTTACAGCATCAACTACCTCTCTGGCATCGTCCGCCAGCCCGGGCCCATCCGTTTTCCTTTTCGTAGCGGCGTATGCCACGATGAGAGCAACCAACACAATTACTCCAAGCCATACTTCTGCACCCGCCACCTGTATACACCCTGAGCCCGATTTTCTCTAAACCCGGCTATCCACCAGTACTATTTATGGGTTTTGAAATCCGGATAAAAAAACCCGATGCTTTCCTTTTATGACAGAGACCTCAGATTAGATGCCGTTTCATAGTCCTTCTTTGCTTCCAAGGATTTACCTAGTAAATCGTAAGCTTCGCCTCTATTTTCATATGCTCCAGCATCTTTGGGTTGGAGTGCTATGACTTTGGTATAGTCGGATATTGCCTCTGGATACTCCCCTAAATCCGTATATGCAAGCCCTCGATTAAAATATGCATTAGCATATGTGGGTTGGAGTTCTATCGCTTTGCTAAAGTCGGATATCGCCTCCGAATATTCACCTAACTTGAAATAAGCAATCCCTCTATTGACATGTGCCTCAAAATCCTTTGGTCTTAGTTCCAGGACTTTATTATAGTCTGATATCGCCTCCGAATACTCCCCTAAACTGACAAGAACTATTCCTCGGTTATAATAAGCCTTGGCGTATGTCGGTTTGAGTTCTATGGCCTCGCTATAGTCGGATAATGCCTTTGAATACTCCCGTAAGTAACTATGGGCAAGCCCTCGATTGTAAAATGCCACTGCATATTTTGGATCAAGTTCTATGGCCTCGCTAAAGTCAAATATCGCCTTGGAATACCCCCCTACCGCGAGATAAGCTACCCCGCGTTTATGATATAACAAATCATTTTCTGGTCTGAGGTCTATCGCCATACTATAGTCGGATATCGCCCTAGAATATTCACCTAAATCATCATAAGTAAGCCCCCGCTCGTGATAAAAAAGTGCATTATCCGGCTGGAGTTCTATTGCCATACTATAGTCTGCTAGCGTCCTGGAAAATTCCCCAAAGACTAGAAAAACATTTCCCCTGTTGAAATACGCGATAGCATAGTTTGGTTCGAGTTCAATTGCCTTGTTATAGTCGGATAGGGCCTCTGAATGTTTGTTTAAAGCACTATAAGCAATCCCTCTGCCTAAATATGCCTCAGCATCGTTAGGCTCGAGCTTTATGGCCACGTCAAAGTCGGATTTAGCCTTGGAATATTCTTCTGACTCAAGGTATCTAAGTCCACTGGTTTTATAATCCTCGGCTTTACTATCTGTGCAGCCAGTATTGACTGTCAACAGCAATACAATTCCAACCATCAAGGCCTTTTTCCAAATTTCATTACACAGACGCATTTTTACTCCACTTTCGTTGCATTTCTTGACCCCTTTTAGCTATTGATAGGCTCTCGCTAGCAAGGCCACTTGGCCACGGTTTTCAACGTGCGCCTCCCTAGTCTGGTTCCTACCTGATCCCGCGATAACAATGATATTTTGCCCTGTGTCCCAGACGTTGGTCTTGACATACATCTTTCTAGCATCGGGCTCTCTGACATCATTCTGTTGGTCTAATGATAGTATCCCCTGGACAATCTCACCAACGCCCTCGTAGGCATCAGGTCCCCCCAAGATAACAACGAACTTCTCCATTTTGTATTGGTCGAAACCATCGGCCGTTGAGTGGATAGCCTCCATACCTTCGTTGCCTAGAAAACCAAAGAAATCTAATCCCAGATCAATATCTATAGCGTTAGCCAGAACTATTACTCTGGGCTTAGCGGGTGGTGGAGTCGTTGTTGGCGGGGGGGTTGTGGTGGATTGTTCGAAGCACGCTCTTACAGGATTGTGTCTATGATAAAAACCATAGGACATCCCATATTTCCCGCAATTAGTCCTACATGTGTGGCACCCGTTTTTATCTGTCCGCCCGGAATGAGGATACACTAAGGCAGTTACACATAGGAAGATTATCAGTGTTAAAAGAATTGCTTTCTTCATCCTTGAAGTCCTCTTTATAATTCAAAACTTGGCTGGCTAGTTTTATCCCCATGAATATTCGGCTACTTTACCCCCGTCTTCATCTACTAGTATTACTTCGTCGTGCTGGTTGTTCAGGAATAATCCATGGGTGGAGCCACTGGGATTGTATGTTCTGCCATAGACGCTCCACACTTCCCCGGCGCCTATCTTGGTGCCTGGTGGGATTCTATATTCTCCCTCATTGTCCGTGAGAATCCACCCTCCAATGTCTTTAGTTTCCTTTCCCTTGTTGCAAAGAGTAATCTTCTCGTTTTCTGGTTCTGGACCGGAGGGCGAGTGGTCAACTTCACAAATCTTTATCTCTGGACCCGTGTCGCTGCAGATTCCCACTTCTTTATCACAAATCACCGAAAACAAACCTATTAAAGCTGTTAATAATGTGATAGATGCTGCAACGCTCTTCCATTTCCCCATTATTCCGCTCCAATCATAGACTCTAGTTTATTACGTCGGCTGGAATGAAAGCCTTATACTCCTCCTTTTTTTAGGGTTTGCCGAAGAAATCTTTGTTCAGTGTCTTGGTGCCGTCCGGCTTGCACGTAAAGAAGCTGCAGGGGTTCTTGTATACGTCCTCAAGGCTTAGAGTACCATTTCTCGTTGGTAGTGTCTCTAGGAACTGGTTCCAATCGTCGACAGTGGCATCGTCAAGAGGCTTGGTCTGATGCGTCTGACCCTTGCCTGTCCCTGGAACGAAGTTATGGGTACCTGGCACAATCTCAAGGGTTACTGGGCAGCCACTAGGGTCCAAGAGCGCTGCCTCGATCACGTAGTGTCCGCTGTCCCATGCAACGCAACAGCAGAACTCGCTAAGACAGACCAAGACGGGCTCATAATCCCGCTTATGACTATACTTATAGTTAATAATCAAGACAGTAATCTCGATGATTATCCAGACAATTATGATTACGACTATGGCGACCAATACCCATTTTGGAACAAGTTTTGTCACGAATGCTGCCACAGGTGGAAAGAAATACGAGAGTATACCCATCAAGACTGCCACGGCCACGGCGACCCATACGAGCCGACGGACCCATCTGGTTACAGACCTAGGTATACCAACCTTCTTCTCGATGGTAACATAGGTGGTCTCCATGGTGACCTCGCTCTTATCCCACTCATAGACATATAGAGTACAGGTCGTGCCATCCTCGCAGTGAGTCGTCTTCTCCCAGACGCCCAGGAACTGACTGTCATCTGTGCCCGGTTGAGGCATCTCGACCTCGGGCTGAGGAGCAGCACCCCCGTTAGGCATACCAAACAACCTCCAACTGTGAAAGCCAAGCAAAGGTAATTACGGCCTCCGGCCCAAAACGGGCGAGCATAGAATCAGCTACCTCAAGTTCCCTGGTATTCAATGTCTCGATTAATTCAAAAACAGTCTCCCTATCCATACCAAATAAGGAGATAAGACAAAGCCTTTCATCATACTTTCGAAAACCGGATAAAAAACAATTAAAAAACAGAAATTAAGTTATATTAGTTAAGCAAATAAAAAAAAGAAAAAATGGGCTGCGTTTTTAGGCGCAGCGCTTCTTATTTCCATTACTATTCTTGTTCTCGCATCCCTGCCCAGGATTGTCGTTGTCTAAGCCGTCGGGATTGTTACCATGGCCTTTGTTGGTGTCTTCTATTACTCCGCCATAGCCAATACCGTTTAAGCCGTTCTGGTAATGTTGCTGGATTTCTTCTGTTGTTAGTGCTCTGTTGTATATTGCGACTTCATCAATAGTCCCATTAAAACCGTCTAAAACTGAAGTTTGCTGGGTTTTTCCTATTGAAGAGAAGTCATTCCCAGTTTTTAGATTAACATTTTTTGAATTTTCTAAGTTCCCATTTAGATACAATTTCAATGACGAGCCATCGTAGGTAACGACTGCATGATACCAAGTGTCAGCTGAAAGCTCGGATGTTCCACGTAAATCATAATCAGATCTTGCCCCAAAGAAGAATATCCCATGACTCCCAACACCATTTATGTTCTCATATACATCCAAATACGACATTCTTCCTGTTGAAAGCGTGCCCCATCCAGCGATTGTTTGCATAGTATAGGCCCCCCCAAGCCCATCCAGCTTAAACCACGCTTCAATAGTCCTTGGACTATTTCCACTTGGAAAAACATCGGGCAGCCTAACATAATCATCAGTTCGATCAAAACTCAAAGCGCCACTAACTATGCCACTTGTCCAGATCGGACCATTTATTAAGGTCCCGTCATTTGACCCAACTGAATCACTAGCAATAATACCACTCCCATCATCAAGCTTCCAATAGGATACCAACCCGGTTGGATAATCCTGAGCGACTACTGCAGCGGCCACGAATAAGCCAATAGTAATCACTAAAATTGACACTTTTTCCATACATTACACCTCCTCTTATCCTACGCCCCAAATCTACATTGTAGGCAAAAAGGCCAGAGTAGATTATGATATTTGAATCTGCCTTTTTCCGGATAAAAAAATCGCTAGAATTAGCAATTAGCTTGAAATCCTGACACATCTAAAATTCAGGGGACGCTAAAGAACCCCGGGATCTAAGTAGGGGTGCAAAAGCGCCAACTTACTTTTTTGGTATAAGCCTTGCCTTTGCAATCTCTTTTCGGATACACATTTGCTTTGTTCTCCTGCAAAATCTCCTTACAGTCCTTCCCAGGTTTTTTGACGCAAAAACCAGTATCAGTCACAGCCTTCCAAGAATAAAGAAATTTTCTTGTCTTTTTATCAACAAAATTTATACACGTACCACTTTTATAGGGTTTACAATAATAATCTCTCATCAAGAAAACATCGTTTTCGTTAATCGATTGCTCAAAAACAAAGGCTTCCAACTGGACTACACCATATTTTGTATCTGCAGTTGGATAATCAATGACCCATGTATCATCCTCTTCGGTTTTCACACTTAATAGGCTTTTGACACGCTCCCTGTACTGGTCAGAAGAAACAAATGCTTTTGCATTCTTTGCATCCAAAAAGCCGATTAAAGCTCGGTCTCCATCTTTAGAATAAATCTGACTAATCTTGGTTTCTCCAAATTTTACTTCGCCATTATTAGGTAGATAAATCGTTTCGCTACATGGTTCTCTTCGGCGACCTAAAAGAAACCCTATCAATAAGGCAATGACCACCAAAATCGCAATAGGCACTAAATCTGTCATACCCAACTCCACTTTTTCAAAGGAGGAATTCAAGGATATAAGTCCTTCTAAATCCGGATAAAAAACAATCAAACGCCCAGTTGAGATAAAATGATATGAAGGAAGGAGTGGAGCCCGACATTTATAGAATGAAACCCGCGGGGATGAGTGAAATTACTTTGTGGACTCCACAAGAAACTATTAGCAATCTCAGGTTTAAGCGTCTTTTGAAAACCGGATAAAAATAATTTGGTAGCTTATTAAGACGACTTTATGTATGGCTCTTATGTTTTAAACCTCCACCACAGGAGTACTATGAGTATTAAGATTATTATTAGGAGGCCCAGCCACTTGAGCCTTGAGGGGGTTGGCTCTATCCCCGGTGGTGTTTCTATGGGGGTTTGTATATTGGGCTTGATTTCCTGTTTGAATTCTACGCCCTTGATGTTTATGGTTACAGCTTCTGTTTTTGCCGTATCGATTTTCAGAGACTGAGTGTATGAGCCATCAAGGTTGTCGACAAGCCCGCCTATTAGCTCACCTTCCCGAGGTTTGAATGAGATGAGCCTCGCATAACCGGGACCCAGATAGTTACCAAGGGAGTCCATTGGGACCGCCGTCACACTGTATTTGGCATATCCATCGCCCAGGCTCTTCTCCAGTTCCACCGTTACATCTGTACTACCGGGGTCCACGTTGACTGTGACGTATTTTTTGATGATTCTATCCCGGGTATAGGGATTATTATTGTTTGTACTACCCTCAGCGAATATAGTGAATGTGTAGATCCCTTCCCTTTTGGCGTCTCGGAAATAGTTGGCATATACGCCGTCGTTGGCATCTCCATCGCCATGTGCTCCGTCGTCGTAGAGGTCAAGCACGGCATCCTTAACAGAAGACGGGAAAGCCACACCCAAGACCTCTGTCAGGGCCAAGTACTTCCTGTATACACCTGGTAATAGTTCGCCGTCCATTTCCCGGGGTATCTTCCCTAACTGGTCAGATGTAACCTTGTTTTTTGCGTACCAGTTGCCCGGGCCCTCATCCGGCCTCCGCACCTTGACAGCGAGTTTTTCCAGTGCTACAGGCATCCCGTCTTCGGTAAGCTTGACCTTCACAAGGACTGGGTCCCCTGTCCCATAGTGTGGCTCGTCGAAAGAGACATCCATCCGCAGATCGGACTGCAAGAGCACACTATAATGATAAATTGCCTGACCACTTTGTGGCAGGTTAGAAGCATCAACCTGCATCTGCCACTTTCCTATCTTAGCCGGGTCATCCAGATAGCTTCCACCTACGAAGTATACTTGGTATGTGTCGCCAGTCAAGTACTCGACATCGGTATTGCCACTTGCTATCGATGGATCAATGGTCGTGCCATCAGGCGCTATGAGCTTCAACTGAAGCGGTGGCGACGATGGAGAAGCCGCGTCTGCAAGGCCCCATGATAAAGAGAATGCTATCTTGTCGTCATACTCGGTTATAGATATTGGATGCGTGTTAATCGCTCCTTGTTGGATTGTAACCGCGGGATCCAAGGGGGAATACAGATCCATCAGGTCAGCGATGACTGACTTGAATACCGGGGCGAGGTCTAACAATGTGGTGTTGTCTGCGACGTAAAATCCCTCGCCCTCTCCGCCTGCACCCGTCGCATTTGAGATCTCCTCAAGCAAGGCATGGTTCACCTGGGTAGTATTACCATATCCAATAGTGTACGTAGTGATGGAGCTAGTATTTACTACGTCCATCGGGAATACTAGGCTCGGGCAGTTGTGGTAGCCGTCGCTGAAGAGTATTATGGTCTTGTCAGCCGCAGGTCCCTGCATCATGCCTTGGGCAGTTTCTATACCTTGGGCCATGGGAGTGCCACCGCCCGCGGTCATGTTATCTATGGCGCTCTTGGCCACATCTTTCGTGGAATTATCGAGTGTTGCCATCTCATACACGGTTTCAGATGAAGGACACACATACGGGTGAGCGGGGAAAGTAGCGACGCCGAACGTCGTATTATCCTCCTTATAAAAGTTGAGTAGGTCGAGGAAGTATCTGGCCGCTTGTTTTGCCGTGTATAGCCTTGTCTCGTTCTCAGGGACACCTGTAGCACCATAGGGGTCCCAGCCCATGCTACCCGATGTATCGAGGAGTAGCACGATGGCATGTACAGGAGCTTTGAAATTCGGGGTAGCTACCAAGGAATAGGACTGGTTGGGCTGTGGTATCACAGAGCCGTTAACCACTACCCCCCAAGTACCGGCCTGAAGACCAGAAGCGTTAAACACCTGTACCTTCTCGACGTTGTTCAGATCGTCAACACCCTTAAAGGCCGCCTGTGTAAAGTTACTCGCATTCAAAACCCATGGATAATGTATAAGGCCATCAGGATCGATTAAAAAGATGTCCAAGTCGTTCTGCAATTCCTTAAGGCCGTCGTTGGGTACTCCAGGCACATCATCCCAAGCCAAAGTGACCGTTATTTCTGTCGTGTCTAAGGGCACGGTGATGTTGTAATAATCCGTCTCCCCCTGGCCTGTAATAGTGTCTTCGATTATCCTCGGCGTAAGTTCAGTGTCGTTCATAATCAAGTTCACTGCCCTTGTTACGTTGATTAATCCCCAGCCATTCATAAAGTCTGGGCCATCATTGGTCACGGAACCATTCCCACTCCTATCAAGGTCGATGGCCGTTTGAATTAGCACTGCTTTCATAGTCGAGGGAAGCGGGCCATCCTCGTGGTTCTGTCCGAAGACCTCAAGCATAAGTGCGAGGCTCCCTGCGACGGCCGGCGCCGACATCGAAGTCCCGCAATCACCGTAATATGGATATTCCACGGTATTGTTTGGATAAGTAGAAAATATAGAATTGTTAGGTTTTTCAAGGGCTGCGGATCTGTTGCCGGCAGACCTCACGGCCTCGTAGTAAGTATTATTCTCGCAACCGGGTGCAACGACATCTGGCTTGAGCCTGCTATCATTAGTGGGCCCCTTGCTACTGAACGCAGATAAATCATCGGTGTCTGATCCCGTTGAACCTACGACGATGACATTTTTCCCAACATTAGAACTCCTCTGCGATTGGTACCCCGTGACTGTATAAGCACCAGGCCTGCCGTAATTCCCAGAAGAAAACACAATTATAATCGGTTGAGTGAGGTTACCTATAACCAGTGAATCCCAAAGCTGGCTAAGTGACTGGTAGTCACCACCCACCGAACCACCAACAGACCATGAATTAGTAGAAATATTAGCCCCATAGGTGTTTATAGAAGTATTAAACCTGGTCGTCATGGTAGCTACACTTGAAGAAGCGAGGTATGAAACCATAGTTGCATTAGTAGCAACCCCACGCCATTGAAGGGGGTAACCACCATCCGATTCGCTCAAGCTACCATTCCCAATAGCAGTCCCAGCAACATGCATAGCGTGATCATCGGTTACCCCTCCGCTGGGTGCTTGTGATCTTCCAGAGAGGTCTGGATGCAAAATATCAGGCACACCACTGGCTTCAAATTGCACAATAACAACATCTGAGCCGCTGAGATTGTACGGTTGAGCCTGGACAACGTTGACACCTATTGCCGATCTCAAGCCATCGTTATCATTAACTGGTGGCGCTTCAACCTCAGCAATCCATTGGACAGATTCCTCTCGGGAAAGCTGGATTATAGAGGAAACAGGCACAGTAGAAACGATCGCATTGATTGTTGGCGCGTCACCCTCGATCTGTCCTTTGTATTGGGAAACAATCTTTCTACCCTCGTCGAGTGGCACATCTCTGAAAAAGAATATGGTCAGGTTGACCGTATCCGAAACAGGATCATAACTCCAGTTCCCAAATTTCCGGGTTCTAACAGAACCAGCTAACTTATCCCCCGGTAAAATCTCCCCAACCCATCTTATTGGAGAGATCTTAGCAACTTCATCCAGCCTGTCTTTGGGCAATGATGCAAGCCAACCATTGTTGTGGATATAGGAAAGCAGGGACACCCCATTTTTACTAAGCCTTTCCCTCTCTTCCGCATTCGGAATATGATCGAGGTAAAGAAGGACGTGAATCCTATCGAACGGTAGAGCTTCAAGGCGCTTACGCACCTCGGGGTCAATTCCCACTCCAGGGGTAACGACTCGCGACTTCAGGTAAATCAAAGGCTGAATTGGTTTTCTTGGCTTTATCAGCTCATAGTCCTTTAGGACGCCCCTCTCAAGCTCCATAGTAGTCTGGGCGAAAGTACGGTCAGAAGTCTCTATAATAACTGTAAAGAGGATTATACCCAGCAATCCAAGTATCACGAACTTATTATTCAAGCCCCCAACTCCTCACCTATTACTGGTAAATAGTGAAGAGAACAAAACTTAAGTTATCTTCGAAAACCGGATAAAAAAACCCATGTCTTTAAGAAAATTTGTCGAATGGAGTTAGTAATTAAGTAGGTTAACTTAACCCAGATTTTTTATCTAGTTTCCAGAATTCGGATATAATACACGCCGCACCTCTTTCATATGGTATAACCGCCAAGAAAAAGGAGCAGATAGAGTCAAACCCTGTCCACCACTTGAACTCTAAACAAGTTTTTTATCCTATTCTAAGAGAATAGACATTCACGGGGAATATGGATTATAAGGCATCCTTGAAAAGAAGTAAGTAGCGTGGGAACCTTCTTGGACCTTAATCTTAAAATTATTTATCGTATCTCGTTCTTCTGATAATTCAGTAAAGTGGACATGTCCACCGGGTTCAGTAACTTCGGCACTAGCAACAACTGAATTATCTTCCAATCCTAGGACCAATACACGGCCACCGTCTCTATCAAGTGTGGGTATACCAATAAGCCACAGATATTCAGGAAAATGATATTCACGTAGGTCAATTTCTGCGTCATGACCATTTTGCACGACGAAGATTTGCCCTTCTCCAGGAACAATGTCTTTCTTATGTGGCTTTTCTCTCATTCAGACTGCACCTCCAACAATAAACACAAAATCTTAATTAATCAATTTTTCGGAATCCGGATAAAAAAACCAATGGCAACTTACTATAATTAATGGTGAGATTAGTTTTCAGATAGTCGTTGGTATTGGTATGTCGAGGCCGTCTTTTCGCAAGTATATTATCAGCTCTTGCAAGTTTCGTAAGATCTTACCTGATGGATGCCTCATACCATCCATGTTGATTGTGGCATATACTCCCTTCAAGCCTTTGAGAAGTGAGATTGGGCACTGGCCAGGGTTGGCTTCCATCCAGTTGCTAACGTGCTTATATATTGTCTCATAAGACCAGTTTTTGTACCTGAACTTGGGAATCTCTACGCCTCTCTGGCGAAGTATCTCGAGGAATTCCAGCCAGAATTTTATAGTCTTGCCTTCCGGCGTCTCGATTTTCTTTTTCCCAATGGCCATCCGGAGACCCTGTAGTTCAGAAGTCCCGTTACTTGGGTATTTCCCGGGGTTCTTTTTTACCCAGTCAATCATGTATTCTATTGCCTTTTCGAAGGTCCACACGTCCACCCTTCTCTTGAACTTGCTTTTCAGGTATATTCTGAGAGGACCTGGAACGTATCTTCCTCTGTTGTCTAAGCTGATTTTCAGAAATGTTCGGAACAAGGCACCACGAGTGAATATATTGCCCTCGGGTTTAGCTGTCAGCCATTCATCGAAGCCCTTTGGCCATATTTTCCAATAACCTGCGACTTGCTGTATTACCGGATACAGCTCTTTTGTGAAACGCTGGTCCTTTCGAAGTGATCCGCTTACGAACCGGGTTATCACAGAGATCGTCCTGAGGAACTCCCTGGAGCTAATGTTAGAACCGCCGAGCTGGGCCCTCGACGAAGGATGTTTTAACAGATCATTTAGGATGCGTGAAAGCTCCAGAGCCGGGTCACCAGAGTCCACATGTATTACCGGCGCACAGCTGAGGTCTGAATTGCAGTCGGGGCAAGTAAGGCTAAGAGGACCATTGGGGCTCCCATTAGTATACGTGTATCTCCATATCCTACCTTGTTTTACTCCGTTGCGATATCCGCACTTGTAACACGTGTCATTTAGGAGTACCTGGTGTTCACAACATATCACTAGAAATGGAAATGACCATATCTTTCGAAGATATGTTGTTTCACTATCCTTGTTATCCTCGTCAAGGCATAGTGGGCAATGCCGATTGAGTGTTATCGAGTACTTAGTCCTGTAGTCCGAGTCAAGCAAGGTGAACCAGTTAGCACGTGAAACAGCACGTCTTACTTCCACCATGGTCAAACCAGTGGCCCGGCTAAGCTGCTTCATCCATCCCCTTGAGACACGCCCGTGGAGGAGACGAGACCTTGCCAGCCGCGGGGTATCAGAGAAAACCATGTTAAAGAAGGCCGCAACGTTATCGTTTCCCTGGTAAAAAGCAAGACGAGCCAGCCAACTCGCAAACACCTCGTCCTCCCTAGGAGGACCATGGTAAAACCAGATAGTGGGGTCCTGGATCATCGACATTTTATGCACCCTTTTGTCCCTTATTCCCTTCCGGCGTTGTCGAGTACCCTGAAGTCAATGGGCTGGTCTCCCCGCCCCTTTTTTCCCTAGGAACTCGTCGAACGGCCAGTTTTGGATGTACTCTGTCTTTAGGGCTTCGAGTACTCCCTCGTTTAAAAGGGTGCGTTCTTGGCGTGCTCGAACTGCCGCGTGATATAAGACGTCGACGATACCCCGGAAGGTCACGTTACGCCCGAGGTTACGGGCTTTCACGGTCTCAAAGATTAGGGGTGACATTTTCTCTAGGCCCAGCTTTTCTGGGAATGGATAATGGGGCTCAATTTTCCTGAGAAAATCAATAAAGTCCGGGTCATCGTCCTCTTTGAATGGGTGTAAGTAGATTGGCGGAGCACGGTCTACGAGTGTCTCGTCTTTAAGCAGCTCCCTCCAATTGAGATATTCTTTATCAACTTCTGGGCTGTCAGCTGTTGAGACTAGTAAAAACACTGGTATCTTAGCACTGTCCATAAGCCCCTTAACTAAGCCCGTTCCCTCAAGCATAGTCTTTTTACCACGTCTCGCCGTTAACCACTGAGCCTCGTCGACAAAAATCGCTTGTACGCCACCCAGTTTAACATACTCACGGGTTTTCTTACTATAGTCATCTTTGTCCTTAAGACTATTGAATCCCACGAAACCCAGTTCGTGAAGTATCTTCTTGTAGAATCCCGTATAAGTCACCGGGCCGTCAAGCAGAATCCTGAGGAATGGACAATGGACAAAGCCCTTTGCCCGGGGCTTAAAACACCCAGGCATTTCCAGGCTGGCTCGTTTTTCCAAGAGAAAATGGCACATAGTTTTACCAGATCCAGGTGGCCCAAAGATCATTAGGCCTCGGCAATCCCCATTCCGAGACGGCTTACGTTCGAAGACATTACACCACATCCTGTCAACGATCTTTGTCTGGACAGCTGTGAGTACAAGGATCTCGGTGCCAATCCCTGATAGATACCCTATTATTCTGTCTGGACCTGGATTTCCATCGTATCTGGCCAGTAACTCCAATGCTTTGTCTGCAAGGTGTGGATACTTTTTCCTGAACTTATCTACCTGTCCGTTGTCTTTCTTTGGATTTCGCGCCATCTATTATCATACCACCAAAATTTTGTCTCTAGAAACTGATTTCATTATCCCTTTCCCGTCGCTTGTCTTCCCAAAGCTCCTCGAAAGACTGAGGTAGATCAGACGCTGTCGCAGGCCTAGACTTCTTTCCACCTGTTTTCTTCTTTACCCTGCGTGGAGGATGCGTCGCTGCGGCTTTATTGCTACTGAGTACTTTCTCGTCAATCGCTCGATTTTGATTATCGACTTCCATTTGGGCTTTTTGTTTCTTCTCTTTCCCCGAGAGCAGTGACGAGGGCGTATCTGCGAGTATCTCTAGTAATCGACGTGCCAAGGCTTCCCTTGTGGCTGGCGAGGATTTGCATCCAAATTTGTTCTTCCAGAGGCCCCCAGCGAGCTTGTAGTCCCATTCTGTAAGCGGACGATCGATTTCAAGCTGTTCGATTATCTCGTCGAGGGGATACCGATGGACTCGCTGGACCTCAACGTAGTCGCCAAGCTCCTCTATGTATACGAATCCACGGTCGATGTTCAATGGGTCATAGTAAAACGGTACACGGGAATAATTAGTGTATTTACCCTTCTTTACGAACGGCCTCAGTTCTTCGTTCTGGTAGAACCGATTGTTATGTTGAATCCCGTTCTTTGTAAGGGATGACTCTTTGAATGGTAGGAGCGAGATCCGTAGCCGCCGCCATGTCTTTTTACTCTTAGGTAATAATGGGGGGCATTCTTTGACTCCTCTCTCCCAAAGTTCATTTGGGGTTATACCATGGAAACGTCTTTTCTCATGGTTGTTATGTCCGCATATCTCTATTACCAGCAGCTCTTCAAATTTCTTATAAGTTGCCCACGCATCCTTCTCAGGCTTATAGTCACCCTTTTCAACGACATTCGAATAAGTCGAACCACGTAGGTGATGGAACTTGGTGTTCAGGGTCTTAAAGACCCTTTCTACGAGAGCACGCCACTCAGGGGTCTTGACCTTGGCATATCCTAATTTGATCTTGTTGACCCTGCAGGTCTCGATAAGACAGTTGTTGTTGAATTCTTTTCCATTGTCGACCAAGACTGCCTTAGGCATTCCCCTGGCAGGCCATGGGTGACTACCCAGAATCTTAGCATCCCAGTCTATCCCGCATTCTCTTAGTATCTCATCTTTCGGACTGATAGCGTTAAACAGGGCTCTCTGCGTCATCGCATACGATGGATGTGACCATTCGAGAGCATAGCCAACGATGCACCTCGTTGCAACATCCACCACGGCGGTCAACCAAAGCCGGCCTATTTTGACGCCTTTATCGTCAAAAACCTCGAGATCAACGTAGGTGTTGTCAACCTCCCATAGCTCATTAGGCAGGGTAACATCAACGACACCAATAACACCCTGGTTCCCCCATCCATGTTCTTTACCGTAGAAGGCATTTGCAGCGTCTTCACCTTCCTTGAGAGCCATCCTTTCCCTCTCGGTGGTTATTGCTTTTGAGCGGCGCTCGAAAACCGAGAACGAGGGTACTTTGGAAAAGAACGGCCAATTCGATGTACGGATGTAATAGATATATCTGAGCTTGGCCCTAGCGTTCAGACCAAGGGATGCAGTGTAGACAGGATCCAAGAATGGGAGATGCTTAATCATCTCTGGCACCTCAACCTTTTTGCCAAGATAGTCCTGTCTTAACACAAAGTCGATGTAGGCTAATACTTCCTGAGGCCACTGAGACTTGCGTTTCAAGCCTTTCGGCCGGTCCACAGGAGCTAAATCCGCCTTGTCATAGGTTTCCACGTATCGTCTAAGAAACCGATAAAGGTTAGTCGAGGAGAATCCCCTCCAGCCCCTTGCCTTGCATTCCTCTGAGCGTTTCCTATAATCTTCCCTAGTGATAGGTTCTCCGCGCTCGTGTTTCCTTAGGAGCGGCTTTATGGCCTTGAGCCTCCTCTCAATTATTTCCTTTATCTCTTTAGGTTGCTCTGCATATGGTTTGGTCATTTCAAAAACACGTCCTTGATGTCTAAGATTTTGATTAAACTGAAGTAGGAAACAGGGGGCCCTAGAGATGGGTAAACAGACGCATCTAGTCTTTGTCTCTCAGAACGCAGCGAGACACGGTAATCAAACTCGAGCTTGTGCCAATAGAATAGATGGTATAGAGTTGGGAGCGATTCCCTGCCAAGCCTCTCTGCAACATGCTTAACCTTTAAGCCAGGTTCAGCACGGACCAGACCTCTGATCTCCTTTGCTTTATCCCGGTCTAGGTAAGATTGGTTCGCATAATTAGTAAGGAATTTCACTGAGCTTAGCAAGGGAGTTTCGATTTGCTCTTCAGTGAAGATCGCATATGTCCAATCTGTCCCTTGTCTATGCGCATGTTCTAGGCC
>CBDUVV010000008.1:0-15624 GCA_965370755.1 uncultured archaeon
TCTTCGATGTCCAAGAGTAGATTCATGGCCCGATTAGCGGTTAGATATTCGACTTCCTCTCCTTTCACCTTTACGTCTAAGAAGAGTAGGGTGTGCAACCCTCTCTCGAGGTTTTCCTTCAAAACATCATAAGGGCTCTCCGGTGAAAATCCGGGCTCAGGAATCACAACGCTAGCAGATTTCCCGAATTTGTAGTTCTGGAGTCCTGAGAATGAGGCGGCGGCCGAGACGATGCTGGCGTTGTGAACTATCTGAGTTTCTATGCCCCTCCTTTTAGCCTCGATGCGAAGGTGGATATGGGTGGTGGATATTAGAGGATCACCCGGCACGAGCAAGACCACCTTTGAGGTCTCCGCAGGTTTCAGGATCAACTCTTCTTTCTCCTCCACATCCTCCCGGGTTAAGACGGTCACCTCCTTACCGATGAGTCTTGAAAACTCCTCTGCGCCCGCTGACATGCCGCTTGTGTAGAACTCTGCGAAGAGCACATCGGCTGAACGGGCTTCCTCCAATCCCTTCAGAGAGATGTCCTTCTCTTCGTACAGCCCCATTCCCACGAAGACGAGCATAAATTGATTTATGATGATGTCGCCTTAAAAATATACATGAGCGTCGGCGTCAGGGTAAAGGCTAAGAACGCAGAGAGGACGAAGAAGAGGCTATTGGACCTGGCGATCTTGGACAAGAATCTGAAGGTGAAGAGCGAAGAAGGGTACGTCTTATTTCCAGTGCTCAAGACAGTCGACGGCTTTGAGCTGGTGGATGCAGAATTCGAGGAGATTCCGGAGAAGAAGGGATTAAGGGACTGGCTGTCAGAGTTCCTTACAACAGATGAGATGGAAAAGGTCCGCACGAGCTTCGACATAATAGGTGACATAGCCATAGTGGAAGTTCCGGATGAGTTGGAGAAGTGGGGTGAGAAAATAGGGGAGTCGCTGTTGGAAGTACATAAACATCTAAAATCCGTCTATAAAAAGTCCAGCAAGGTCAAGGGAGAGGAGCGCCTCAGGGAGCTGACCCATCTCGCTGGGGAGAAGAAGACAGTAACTTTCTACAGGGAGCACGGCTGTGTCTTCAAGGTCGATGTCGAAAAAACTTTTTTCTCTCCAAGGCTCAGTTACGAAAGGCAGAGGATACTGGAGCTGACCAAGGACGGTGAGGTCGTGGTTGACATGTTTGCTGGTGTGGGTCCGTTCGCTGTACTCCTCGCTAAGTATCGGGATGTCAAGGTCTATGCCATCGATATCAATCCAAGCGCATACGAGCTTTTGAAAGAGAATATAAAACTCAATAAGGTGGACAAAAAGGTCATACCCATCCTCGGAGATGGAGCGACTCTGGCCCCGAAGGGCATAGCCGATAGGGTGATCATGAACCTCCCGATGAAGGACGATGAGTATTTGGATGTTGCCATGGATATCGTCAAGGAGGGCACGATACACTTCTATGGCGTCTCTTCCGAGAAGGATCTATACGATTCATGGACGAATTTTGTCCGAGAAGTGGCCGAGAAGAAGGGTAGAAAAGTTGAGATTAGGGGAAAGAGGATAGTGCGCCCTTACGCCCCAAGAAGGCATCACGTCGCATTGGACATTGAGGTGCTATCATGAGGCTTGATGAGTTGGGCGAGCGTGGGGTTATAGAAAAATTCCTGGAGAGTATCACCAGAGACAGAAACGCTGTTGTGGGGATCGGGGATGATGCGTGCGCCGTGGAATTCGGTGGAGAATACCTAGTCATTTCCTCCGATCTCTTGTCTAGGCGATCTCACTTTCCCAGGGAGATGACCCCAGAGCAAATCGGTGCATATGTAGTGAACGCCAATCTGAGCGACATAGCCGCCATGGGGGCTGTTCCCTTCGGAATGCTCGTCTCCCTCGGATTACCAGGAGATCTTGATGAAGCCTTCGTGGAGGGTATAGCGAGGGGCATGGATGATGAGTGCGTGAGAAACGGCATCCACATCCTCGGCGGGGATACCAAGGAGCAAAAGGAACTGATAATTGTCGGCACGGCCCTGGGCAAGGTACAAAAAGATAGGATACTAACAAGGGGAGGGGCTAAAGAGGGGAACTTGATATGCGTTACAGGGAACCTGGGATCAGCGGCAGCCGGATTCTATTGTCTGACCAAAGGCATTAAAAACGAGAGACTAATCGATGCTGCTCTGGAGCCTAAGGCAAGGGTCAAGGAAGGCATAGTCCTTTCCAAATACGCCTCTGCATGCATCGATATAAGCGATGGCCTGGGCTACAGTCTCCACGAGATAGCGAGGTGGAGCGATGTTGGGTTCGTGGTGCGTGAGGAGGACCTACCTGTGGACCAAGATTTGGAAAAGGTCGCGGAGGCGGTCAACGTGTCTGCAAAGGAAATGGTGTTCTCTAAGGGTGGAGATTACGAGTTGCTTTGCACCATGTCGGCTGAGAAATACGACGATGCCCTGGCAGAGTTGAAGGAAATCAATGGAGGCCTCACGGTGATAGGCGAGGTCACAAAAGCAGGTGGGAGGCTCATTACAAAGGCCGGTGTCTTAGATGATGTCGAAGCTAGGGGATATGACTCCTTCCGCAATTTCCAGTAGTTAACGCTACGGGAGATTATGATGGAAAGGGAGGCCATGCTTTGGGAGCCCCTGGAGGGGAAGAAGGTTAAATGTAGTTTATGTGCTAGACGTTGCACCATAAAGGAGGGGAAACGGGGTTTTTGCATGGTGAGGGAGAACAGGGATGGCAGCCTCTACACCCTCAACTACGGCTTGGTATCGTCCGTCGCCTCCGATCCAATTGAGAAAAAACCTCTCTACCATTTCTACCCTGGAACCACCGTCTTTTCTCTGGGCACTGTAAGCTGCAACTTCAGGTGCAAACACTGCCAGAACTACTCCATATCCCAGACCGCCTTAGAGGAAGCCAGGGGGTATCTGAAGGAATACAGCCCAGAAAAGACTGTGGAACTGGCTAAAGACTATGGCTGCAGCGGGATTGCGTGGACCTACAATGAGCCCACCATCTGGTTCGAATATACCTACGACTCAGCCAAGCTTGCCAAGGAAAACGGGTTGTACACTGTCTACGTGACCAATGGATACTTCACGAGGGAAGCTCTGGATACTATTGCTCCTTATCTGGATGCGATGAACGTCGACGTCAAGAGCTTTCGGAAGGATTTTTACAAGGACATCTCTAAGGGAAGATTGGAGCCCGTAAGAGAGAGTGTTGAGGGAGCCGTGGAAAAGGGCATACACGTGGAGCTAACTTATTTGGTAATCCCGACCCTCAACGACAGCGATGAAGAAATTGGAGAATTCATAGATTGGGCGGCGGGCATCGATGTTGACATACCTGTGCATTTCTCGCGCTTTCATCCTGACTACAAGCTCAGGGATCTACCCCCAACCCCCGTCGAGACGCTGGAAAGGGCGAGGGATATGGGGCTGGAGAAGATGCACTACGTATACGCAGGCAATGTGATGGGTCACGAGGGCGAGAACACGTTTTGCTATAACTGCGGTGAGCTCGTGATAAGGCGATGGGGCTTTATAATTCGCGAGATGAAGCTAACGAAGGAGAACAAGTGCCCCTCATGTGGTTCTGAGATCAAGATAATAAGGTGATATCTCTTTTATATCTGGATTATGCCCATGCTTGTGAGAGCGGAGATGAGCATCATCGCGCCGGCGACCCTAACCGCCATCTTTGCCATGCCTTGGCCCACGGTGATGACGAAGAGCCCTGCGACCGCAGGCAACGCGGCTATGATCAACGCCATGGTGGAATTGGGGTCAACCGCAGTTATCAATCTCTCCGGGAAGAAATAGAGGGCACCCCCCACAGCAATAAGTGCGAATCCAAGTATTTTAGTGACTAGCCCCACAATCTTGGGGGCAATCACTATAAGCACCACCCCGACCACAACCATACCCATAGATGTTAAGGCGACCATGTCGGCATATATATAAACCGTCTTATTAAAAAGGCTTTCGAAATGATTAAAGCTGTTTTTTACATCGAATCACAGAGCAATAGGAAAGATGTGGTAAAGGCGTCCCTTAAGACTCTTATCACGAAGTTAAAAAAAGAGGAAAAGACCAAGGTTCGCAAGGAGGAGGTGTCGGACCTCTTAGAAGAAAACGGTATGCACTCCGCCACAACAGAGGTCGAGGTGGAGTTTGAGGACTTCAAGACGTATTTGATGAATTCGATAAAATACGGCCCTTCGGCAATAGAGGTATTTGAGCCGAAGCGACTCATCCTATCATCGAAAGAATTCTTGGAAGCTGTGGGGGAGGTAATAAAGCTGGCCAAGCTCTTCTTCGAGAAGTACAATGTGAGCTTCAAGTTTCAGAAGGGCAAGGTGGAAATAGGCTTGACCGAAGAGGATATAGATGGCTTACTTGAACAGGGTGCCATCAGGGCTAAGATAGTGGTTGAGGCAAAGGGCAAGTCCAGGAAGAGTGTTCTCAATTCATTTGTGGGTGCTGTGAGCGGTGATATATTCATCAACAAGGCAAAAACGAAGAAGATGACAGATGAAAAGGGCTTCGATGGGTTCGTGGGGGTGGAGGCATTCACGTATGAGCCGAGGACCTTGGTGGACATTGCAGTAAAGCATACTCCCATCCTCATTCAGATCCTAGAGCCAGAGGAAATAGAGTTATCAATGCTAGACATCCAGGACATAGGAGTGGACCTTTCGAGTATTTTCTTCGAGGCATCCCACATGTTATTGCTGGAGCCACAGGGGTAAAGGGGAACTCTTTCTTAAAAAAACAAGCCTGCCTTGGACGGTATTCGTCTGTGGGAGCGCCCTTGAGTCTACAAAAGACTTTTAACCAACTAAAAAGTACCAAGGGATTATTATGGGAACTGAGGAAAAACAGTTCGGGGATATGAAGGTTAAAGAAGTAATGCAAGAAGATGTCATCACTGTAAGATTTAATACCCCTGTGAAGGAAGTCGTGAAAATATTGAGAAACGAGGGGATTTCTGGGGTTGTTGTTGTGGATATGGTGGGGGAGATAATGGGAGTGGTTTCCACCTTGGATATCTTCAAAATTCTCGGTACTCAGGAAGAGGCCAATTCCCTAGTTGCGGAGGACATTATGACTCCATTCTCTATCAATATTACTCCTGAGGACAATCTAGTTGAAGCAACGTCAGCTATGTTGGAAAACAATATTCATAGACTAATAGTGGTGGCCTCGCCGACGCGGAGAAGGCCCATTGGTATAGTCACCGCAACCGACATCGTCAACAACATTTGAAAACTGGGTTGATGGTAAATTGGACATCAATGACAACTGTTTTTACTGCGGCACCTGTGTGGATGTCTGCCCGAGAAACGCCCTTGAACTTGTGGACACTGGCATTGTCGAGATAGATGGGGATAGATGCATGGAGTATCGCTGCCACAGATGGCGGTGCAGCCTCTGCGCAAAGGTATGCCCAGTGGGCGCCATTTCGATGGAATAATGTGGGCTGGCTGATGGACTACGACGCAGTTGTTGTTGGAGCTGGACCCGCTGGGAGTCTTACGGCAAAGACCATGGCCGAAGAGGGTCTTAGGGTTATGTTATTGGAGAAAAGACCTGAGGTTGGGATGCCGGTCAGATGCGGGGAAGCGGTGGGCATAAAGGGTATGAAAGAATTCGGGATCGATGGCGATAAAAGGTTCGTAGCCAACGAAACGAGGGGCGTATATATTCTTACACCGGATGGAACACGGGTCGAAATGCTCAATGAAACCCCCAACGGCTATGTCCTCGAGAGGCGCTATTTCGATAAACACCTCGCTATTCAAGCTGCCAAGGCTGGAGTAGAGGTCCTGGTCAAGGCATATGCCACCGGCCTTGTCAAGGAGAATGGTTTGGTCAAAGGCGTCAAAGTAAAAAGGTTCGACGAGGAGTACACACTTAATTGCGATTGCGTCGTCGGTGCCGATGGTATTGAAAGCAAAGTGGGCAGATGGGCAGGTATAGACACGCGGGTCCCGATTAGTCAGATGGCCTCCAATGTGCAGTTCGAGATCGCGGGGGTGGATGTGGATCCAGAGATATTGGAGTTCCACTTCGGCAGCAAGGTCGCAACAAAAGGATATGCATGGGTCTTCCCGAAGGGAAAGGACATCGTCAACGTGGGGCTGGGAGTTAGGGGTTCTGCGATGACCGCCTATGAACATCTGAAGAGGTTCGTGGCCTCTAAGGAGAACCTATGTGATGGTAGCGTTGTGGGCATTGTGGCAGGAGGCGTACCGGTTGTGGGGCCCAACCAGCGGAGCGTCGCAGGGGGTGTCATACTCGTGGGTGATGCAGCCCGGCAAGTGGATCCTCTCACAGGCGGAGGCATTTACAACGCCATGCTCTGCGGTGTCTTGGCTGGCCGGGTTATAAAAGAGGCCGTCGACGCAGGGGATTTCTCGGAGGGATTTCTCGCGAAATACGAGACTAAGTGGAGGGACGAAATCGGGCAAAAGCTCCTCAAATCCATGCGGGTAAAAGAAGCAATGGAGAGGCTGAGCGATGAGGACCTCAACAAGATAGGGAAGGCTATGCAGGGGATGAATTGGGGTAATGTGGACATAAAAGACATTGCAAAATCTATTTTCAGAATGCCCCCCGAGCTATTGAGTTTCATAAGGGAGCTTATGAGGAAGGACTAACAATGTCTACTATGGAGTACAAGCAAGTCATAGCTGTTAGAACTGATCTCGGCATGAGCCGGGGGAAGACATGTGCGCAGGTGGCCCATGCGAGCCTCGGTAGCGCTGAAAAGGCGCAAGAATACGCTAGGGAGTGGCATAATACCTGGCGCAGAGAGGGCCAGAAGAAGGTTGTGGTAAAGGCCGCTGATGAAAGGGAACTTTATGAGCTCTACGAACTGGCCAAGGGCGCCCGATTACCATGCTACATCGTCAACGATGCAGGCCTAACTGAGCTTTCACCTGGCACCACGACTACCCTTGGAATTGGCCCGGCTCCCAACGAGAAAATGGACAAAATCACTGGGCACCTGAAGTTACTAGGTTAGGATATGAAGAGCAGTTATGAGCTTGACCTTTCATTGGGTCTTGATTTTTTCGCCACTGATACACCCGGTATAGGTGGGAGGCTACGTACCATAGTTGAGGACTTTGAGGTCGAGGAGATGCCTCTTCAAATACCCGTGGAACCATCCGGAGAATACACTCATTTCACTCTTGAGAAAAGCAATTGGGAGACCATAGGCGCAGTTAAGGCCCTCGCTAGGGCACTTGGTATATCTCAAAAGAGATTTGGCTACGCTGGTTCAAAAGACAGAAGGGCTGTGACTAGGCAGAGAGTCGCGGTTTGGCGAGTGGAGCCTGAGCAGCTTGCCAAAATCAGGATAAAGGATATCAAGCTTTATGATTTCGTGAAATCTAACTCTAGACTGAGCCTGGGGAACGCCGAGGGCAACTCCTTTAAAATCGTGGTTAGGGACGCCAACTTACAAGGTGTTGATGTAGAAAACGAACTTTCGGAAACACGAGAGCAGATGGTAGAGAGGGGTATTCCGAGCTACTTTGGCTACCAGAGGTTCGGAGTATCGAGGCCTAACACCCACCTCGTCGGCAGGGAGCTTGTCCTGGGGAGCTTGGAAGGTGCGGTGATGCGTTACCTGGCATTTCCCTATAAAACGGAGGGTGAGGAGTCCCAGAGGGCGAGGCAGTATTTGGAAGATACTGGGGATTACAGGGGTGCTCTCGATGTCTATCCAAAAAAACTCGGGTATGAGCGCGCCATGCTAGATGCCCTCGCAAAGAATCCGAGGGACTACGCGGGTGCCCTCAGACGCCTTCCAAAGAAGCTCATGACCATGCTCGTCCACGCCTACCAATCGTATCTATTCAACAAACTGCTCAGCAGAGTAATCGAAGAGGAAATGTTCCAAACGGACCTGATGCTGCCTTTGTTAGGCTACCGCACCCAGCTCGAGGATGCCCTCAGTGATATCTTTGCAGATATCCTAGAAGAGGAAGGGCTCAACTCAAGGAAATTCTTCATAAAGTCCATGCCAGAAGTAAGCGCACCTGGGGGGGCTAGAAAGGCTGGTTTAGAAGTAGTCCCTGATTATGACATTGTAGAAACCAATGAGAGTTCGAAGGTTATGGTATCTTTCAACTTGCCTACGGGGTGCTATGCTACCGTGGTCTTGAGAGAGTTCATGAAGACGGACCCAGCAAACTGGTGATCTCCTCTTCTATGACCTCTATTGGGCTTCGCATTGAAGCACGTAACGCTCGCGCTCTCTCCCTGAAGATTTCCTTCTGCCCCTCAACCCGCTCGACTGCAGTTATTACTTCCTCGACAGTGCTGCAATGGAACATCAATTCCTCCAGGATCAGAAATTTGTCCACTCCGAGGAGTTCCTGTGGATAGTACGATATTGTGGGCGTGCCCAGAAAGGCACTCTCCCGGTTCATCGTGCCCCCTCCACCGACCATTGCCTTGGCAAAATAAATCAAGCTGAGGGAATCCCCATTACGGATATTGACCGCGTTTTTGTAAGTCTCGTCACCCCTCGGCATCACGGCTACTTTGCATCCAATTTTAGCGAGTCCGTCTATCACCTCTTGGGTTTTATCATCGCTGTTGAAATAGGCCGCATATTGCGCACTTGATCTAATCACCACGTATCCCTCCGGCTCTAAATCGCCCAGAGCAGCTTCGTCAGGCTCGAAATTTTTAACATGTTCGTATTCACAGAGTCCGTTGAAGGTTCGAATTTTCTCTGGGGATGCGCCTTGGGCAAGAAGCTTGTCTTTGTCTAGAGCATCGGGTATTATTATCTTTGAACATAGAGAGAGAAACAGCCTATTTTGGTTCTCTGCGTGCTCGTTATCCACTACCTGTATGACAGGTATTCCAAGTCCGTATGCGACCCTAGGAAGTTCCACGGAGTGCTTTGCAATTGCGGCTTCAACCCCTTTTTGAGAGATAAGTTCAGCGAGTTTGGAAACCCGGTTCGCGCTCTCTACGAGCTTCGATTTCTTGGATTCCCCGCCGTGGCTGCCGACCAATGTGTATTCGATCCCTTCACGCTGGAGCATAGCTTCAAGGTTGTGGAAACTTCGCGCTGTAACGATGACCTCATCGGAGCGTTTCTTGATGAACCTTCTGAAAAGTTGAACGTGTGGGGCATTGGTTATGTCGATCCAGAGCATCGTTAATGGAATATCCGGAGGTGCCTATTATACCTTACTAAAAGGAAGGCCTTATAGAAGAGAGCTGACCAAGATGGCGATGACACAAAACACCGCTTCAACTCCCCATACCCTATAGACGATCTCAGATTCCTTTAGTGGTTTATTCTTTAAAAATACCCTTGCCAGAGACAGGTTCCCGCCCTCCGGGATGAAAAGTCTTCCCTCGTTGACTTCGGTAGGTTGTTGGGATTCCCTGGTCATCACTCCCACTGAGCGATACTTCAAGGCGGCATCCAACGCGTAAGGGACGAAGACTATGGCTCCCAAGAGCTCAAATTTGCCCAATATAACAGCAGTAAATAGGGCCGCACCGATGGGCAAGGTCCCGACGTCTCCCGGAAATACTCTTGCTGGAAAGCGATTGTAGTACAATAAACCCAGTAGACCTCCCGCCATGATGGAAGCTAAAAGAAAGCTCACCTCTGCACCTTGAAGCAAGGCAAGGGCAGCGATCCCGAGGGATGCTATAGCCCCTGTCCCGATCTCCATGCCGTTGAACCCGGCGAGCATATTGGTGAAGTTGCAGGCGATGGCGAAAAAAATCGGTATGCCGATGATGTATACGAGACCAAGGTCGAATCCGAGGAGTGTAGTGTCGGCAACTGGTATTAATAGCAATCCAACTGCGCCGAGGCCTATCATCTTTTCCAGGGGCTTGAGTTTCCTGATGCCGTCGGCTATGCCAATGAGGCCAACCAAGAGGACTACCACGGTCCCGTAAACGATGGTTCTTTCTTGGTAGTACACATAAGCCAGCGCGGCTGAAACGGTGAAGCCCAAGAGCACCGCAAGACCAGTCATCTCTGGTAGCTTCCTCTTATCCTCCTTATGGAGGTCTACGCCGACGTAACCCCTCTTTTCAAGGATTCTCCCGATTGGAAGTGCAATAGCAAAAACAATAGCGAAGGAGAAGATTCCGAAGGCCACATTGATCATGGTTTTACCTCAAAGAGGTAGATGCCGCCATTCCAAGTCCCAGCTACTAAGTATTTCCCATCACTAGATAGGACAACGCTCTGAACACGTTCCTTCATAGGGACTTTCATTACAAGTTCTCCTTTTTTGTTAAACAAGTAGGCGTTCTTGTCATAAGAGGCGACCGCCACTAATTCGCCGTCCGGAGTCATATCGATGTCTCCGTTGTTAAAGCCAGTCTGGGTCTCCCATAACAGATTTGTACCTTGGTAGAAATATACACTCATACTTCGGCCCGTAACTATGCCGACATAATCTCCTTCCTTTGAGACTGCAACACCCGTGGTATGTCCTGTTCCCCCTTGAGAATTCTCGAAAATAAGCTGTCCATCTGGACTTAGAACGTAGAAGTAAGTGTCATCGCTCCCTGCTACAACACCGCCATCTGGCTTGAGACCTATTTCCCAAACCCCCCAGGCGCTGTGCCGGGTTTCGTATTCCCATTCGGTGTTACCGTTCTTGTCTAAGATTCTGATTTTGTCGTTTCCAAGGGAGAGAGCTATGGTTTCTCCATCGGATGAAATGTCCGCACCCCAGGCCGGTGCTTCTAGAGTTTTCTTCCATATGAGCCGGCCTTTTGAGTCGAAGAGGTAAACGGTCCCGTTGGGCGTTACAAAACTTGTTGCTACTATCCTATCGGCATTGGGCGTTAAGCTGATGTCGTTCACCGCTCCAAAGAGCTCATATTGCCATAAAACTTCTCCAGTTTTGTCGAAGGCGTATAGGTTGAAGTCACTAGACCCGGCCAAGATCATCTCGCCATCTTCCGTAATACCTACACCGTAAACATCTACGCCTGTATCGTATTCCCAAAGTAAGGTAAATGGTTGCTCCACAGGTTCGGGTGGTGTCTCCGTTGGAGACGGTGTTTGGGGCGGCTGTGGTGGAGGTGGCGGTAGAGTGGTCTGCACTGGAGTTGATTCTGGTGGAGGTGGAGGAAGCTCCGCTGGGACTGTTGGGAAAGGCGTCTCGGTGGGGGGTTGAGTCGGCGGAGCCTCAGTGGGCAGAATTGTGCGGGATGGAATGGATATGCGTTCTGGATACCCAGGGCCTCCTAGACATCCAAAAGTGGCAAACAAAACCATCAATATCAAGGCATAGGTCTTCATCCTTCTGGCCTCGCGAGCATTAGATAGAGGAGTGATATGTAGAGTAATATGCTAGTCATCTGTAGTCCTACTTCCACTAATATAAATGAGTGCGTTAAGGCGATGGCGTATAAACAACTTCCCATGACATCGTGCTTGAGGCTGTACATATAGCCAAGATAAAGGCCCACAACCATAGCGGTCAGGGCGACCCCTATCAAACCAAAGTCGAGCATACCCGGGCCCAGGAGGGTGGAGGTTATAATGTGGGGTTCTGGATAGTATTGGGCAAGCAAGGTGGAGCTGAGTATCCTCTGGGATGGGTCAAGGAGGGCGGCCCCACGAAGGTAGCCTAAGGGATAAGAAGAATCCACCACCATACCAAATACGGAGAAGGTGAAACCTGCCCGGTATAATATGTATAGCACCGGTGGAATCTGCCATTGCTCGTAGGAAACCAGGGCGATGATCGTGCTTACACCGGTCAATATGAAGAGTATAGCCCCGGCGGATGCAAGGACTTCTCTAGGCGAAATTTTGTTTAAAAGGAGGCCCGTGAGCATTGCCGCGAGGAGCACGGCCACAGCATCGGACTTAAAACCCGAGATGAGTCCAATGACCGCAAGTGAGGCTACGCCAGCGGCAGCCCGCCTGCGATTCTGTCCCGCAGTGAGGAGGGCGGCTGCAAAGACGCCAAAACCATGGAAAAGAGCCCGGCTCGGATCCACTGCGGCGCTGGCACGTCCGGCTGCGCTAAGGATTGGTATGCCGCGAACCAGTATACTTGCGGAAAATAGAATAGCGAGGGCATAGGCGATTTTACCAAGAGAATCTACATCGGTCAAGCGTTTCGAAACGAAGAGGAGTAGTACTGGGAAAGCCAGGGCGATTATGATTACTAACACAATCGGTAGTGGTGTACCTAGGACCATGGCTGTGAGGGCTAATAATGTTATTGCGGGCATGAGCCATAGTGGGTTTATCCTACGCTTGAATCGCGCTCCCAAGTTTGCTGATAAGGCAAGAATTAGTATTCCCATAAACGTTGTGCCATAGGCCCTCAGACCGGGGGTTTGAAAAGCTCCTTTTGGAGCCAAGATATACCTACTTATGAGTTCCGTCCTCAAGGAGATGAACGCTAGGACGAGGAAGAGCGTGTACACTATCGGCAAAGCAAAATCTGGCCTAGTAATGATTTCTTTCTGTAACCTCTTCATAGATTGAGTCCACCTCGCTGCTGGCCGTCTCCCAGCTGAATAGTTCTACCGTCTCCTTCCCATTTCTAATGATTCGCTCCCGTAAATCTCCGTCTGTTAAAGCTGTGGTTATCCCCTTGCTCAAGGCTTCTGGGTTCTCGCGTTCAACCAGGATACCATTCTCCAGGTGCTTCACTACCTCTGGTATCCCACCAGTGTCACTTGCCACTACAGGCACTCCCATTTGCATAGCCTCAAGAAGTACCATGCCGAAGCCCTCTTCTCTGGAGGGCAGTACTAGAAGAGAGCTTTTTTCCAACACGGAAAATAAATCCTTTCGCTTGCCCAAGAAGTGAACTTCTTTTAATTTCAATTCCTTCACAAGGTCCTTCAGCCGACTTTCTTCCTTTCCCTCTCCTATTATAACGACCCTGACATCAGGGATCGTCTTCTCGACCTCGAAAATGGAGCGAAGGAGGATGTCTACACCCTTTTGAGGCACGAGGTTGCCTATGAAAGTAATCAGTGGGCCACTTCCCCTGAGTTGGAATTCTTCGCCTTCGACCTGTTCCTGGATTGCTAGCCCATTGTGGATAACTCGAATATTTTCCCCCGGCACACCCATTTTGACAATCTCATTCTTCAGGAAATTGCTGACAGCTACAATGGAGTCAGCATTTTTCAAGGTGTAGGACACCAAATGCCTAGTCGCCTTTCCTTGACCCAACACAGTGACATCAGAGCCGTGGGTTGTCACCACGAGGGGTTTTCGCTTCGCCTTTTTCAACATCACTCCAAGGAAGCCTTGGGGAGCTGCATAGTGGGCGTGAATCACATCATAGCCCATGAATAGGCCCTTGATAAACCCGTATAGAACCAGGGTCGCGGCCCTGAAGAATGGTAAGTCCACGAACTTGGGATAAGTTATTAGGCTGAAATCGTTGGTCGAATGCCGCATCATGTTCTCGACATGGGTTACGATGCCACCTCTCTTAGGGCGCCATTGGGTAATAAGAAGCACTCGCATGTTAAATCGTAAGACAGGGTCTGAATAATTAAACTTGTCCTACAGCATTCCTAACAAATCAAGGATGAAGACGGCCAGTTTCTTCTTTTCAGAAGGATTATTCATGATGGTATTCGTTTTCAAGCATTTAACACCAGACGAGGAGAAGGCATCTTCTGTTTCATGGATTATCAGAGTGTCGATGAAGTCGTTATACAATTCTGCGATGCTTTTTGAATTCACTTCCAAATCCTTTGCTCTAATGAAAATCTCAGCTGGGCCGGAGAATGCTTTACCGCTTATCAAGGGGGATATGGCAACACATCTACCCCGTTTTTTTGTGAGGGCACTTTTAATCTCAGGGAAGGATACGATGGGCAATATGCTGGATAACGGATTACTCGGTCCTATGACGACCCCATCGGCCTCGTCAATCGCTGCCACAGCCTCTTCGCAGGCTTTAGCATTTCCCAAACCGTTGATGTAGACGTCCTTCACAGAGGGCGCACCCTTCCGTGCTACCCAAAACTCATGAAGACCCATTTCACCGTCTTCCGTAACGATAACCGTATCCACGGGGTCATTGCTCATCGGGTAAACCTTGGCTTTGATTCCTAGAGCGCGGGCCTGATTGTCTATGGTCTCCATAAGTGTTTTACCACTTTGCAAGAGTTTACCCCTTTGGATATGAGTAGCTCTATCCACATCGCCTATCCTCAGAAACTTGTCGTAACCCAAATCGATGAGTCGGTCGTGGGTGTGATATGAGTCGCCTTTTATACCGTGCCACGTGTCATCGTCTATGAGGTCGCAAAGGGTATAGAGAACGGTGTCGACATCGGGTGAGAAGTATCCATGGGAGAGCCAGCTGTCCTCGGCGGTGTTCACGATGACACTTAATTCATCTTGATCCAGTACCTCTTTAATTCCTTGGAGCAATTTCGGAGTACCGGTACCCCCTGAGAGGACAGTCAGCATGTTAAATCACCTATTATCATTGAACCTACGGAGTCTGTTTTCTCCAGAATACATCTTGCTCCTTGGGCCTGAGTAAGTCACGGGCATTACCATCTCCGGAGAAATCAAAGCCTCTAATTACGACAACTGGAATTCCCTCGGCAGCTTCGCCCATAACCAGATTAGCTATAGATGCAAGGCAGTCCCCTACCGCAACCCTCGTAACTTGCAACGCTTTTCCAAACATATCTCTCTCACCTCGCCTATCCCAGAGAGTGCGGATCCCCGAAGCACCGATGGCCACGCCGATGCTCCCGTTCCTGAAAGGCCTGCCTAGGGAGTCGGCTATTATCACGCCCAGCATCTTTCCAGATTTATCCTCAAGATAAGTTCTCAATTTATTGGCACTGCCATCGGGGTCCAGTGGAAGGAGCTTTGCAACACCGTCCTCCAAATTGCTCTCATCCACTCCCGCGTTTGCCATGACGAGGCCGCTTCGAGTTTCAACTATTATGAAGTTTTCGCCAACGGCTAATACCTCGTAGGACTCACGTAGGATTAATTCAACGAGCCTCGGGTCTTTCCCCGTGGCTTCTGCGAGCTTCAGAGCCTTCTCTGAGGGTGTAACGTCTTTTAATTCAACGAGCCTCCCTTCGGCCTTAGAGACTATCTTCTCGGTTATAACTAGAATGTCGTTTTCCAGGAGTTCGATCTCCATTTTCTTCATTGATGCGAGGATGAGTTCTCCTAAATCGTCCCCTTTCTTTACAATGGGAAAATTCTCGATGCCTGTGACCTCTATCATAATACCCAACTTGGAACGACATTTTTTAAATTTCAATCCACAAATAATTATCTATGCGCGTATTTGTCGAGAGCTATGGATGCACATTAAACCAAGGCGAGGGACTTGAGATAAACCGTTCTTTGAGCGCCAACCATAGCACTGTCCCCGAAGCCTCTCAATCCGATTTGGTTGTGATTAACTCTTGCGGAGTTATAGAGCGAACAGAACGAAAGATTCTCAGAAGGGTAAAGGAGCTACAGCGGATGGGGAAGGAGGTGATAATGACCGGCTGCCTGCCCTCTATAAATCCACACGCGGTAAGGGAGGCGGGGATAGACATGATAGCCCCCATAGGGGATGGTCAGGCCATCCAAGATCTAATAACAAAGAGTT